>CAYXNI010000100.1:0-7934 GCA_964466285.1 uncultured Planctomycetota bacterium
AGGGCCTTCAGGTTCGCATTCAGTGCGCACCCCGGCCTGTCAGGTTTGCTGTTGCAGGTACTGAAGGCTTAGGTCGATTCTGACATCATCGCCGCGCCGGAGTGAGCCGAAGCCGGCCTCATAGAGCATCGTGCGGCAGGCGTTCAGGTCCAGGCCGCGGTGGCCGGTTGTATCCCTCTCCATGTCGCGTGGGTTGGCGCCGGTCTCGGCATAGACAACATTCGCTCCGGCGGCCAGACCCAACAGGTTCGGCTCATGAACGGCGATATTCTGCGTTTCCGAGCACGCCAGCGTTGCCAGGGCGACCACCGCGACGACCTGTGCAAGGCGACGCTCTGTGATCTGGCCGTAGTGGGCCAGCGGGGCCGCCGGCACGTAGACCCGTCGCATAGCAGCGTGCTGGAAGCACCCGTATTCGATGCCGAGGAACATCTGCTCGACAAGCTCCTCGGCGGTATGCTCCGGGCCGATGGGCTCGCAGCAGTAGTAGAAGTCCAGCCCCGCATCGCGGATGCTGCGGAACGTCTGCCGCCGGGCTTCAGGGTCAAGCGACGTATCCGTGCCCTCGCGGAGGCGGCAGACGTGATACGCTCCCTTCACGCCCGCGTCCTTGAGTTGCCTGGCTGCTGACAGGTCGAAGTCGCCGATGTTGACAACGATCTGGGTGTGGGCGCGGATTCCTTCTCTGACCGCAGTGATGATTGCAAGAAGCCGTTCCAGGTCGAACTCGTGCATTGTCATGAGGAACAAGGCGTACAGGTCGCCGGCGTCCGCGAACGCGTGCGCCCGTGCCAGAATCTCCTCGAGTGAGAGCTCGCTCCGCTCGAACGTGGTGTGGTCCTTGCCGAAGACACAGAACTTGCAGTTGCCTGGGCACGGGGCCGTTTCAAGGCCGATCTGCCCGAGCAGCATCGCCTGATTGCCGAACCGCGTGCGCGAAACGGTATCGGCGACTGCCATCGTCGCTGCGGCCTCAAGAGACCCTTCAGGCAGGTTCAGCAGGAAGACGCAGTCCTTCTTGGTCGGGGAGCGCCCGTCCAGGGCGCCGTTCAGGATTGCCTCAAGCCTGTTTGGGAGTCTCATCCATTCCCTCCTTTTCGTGTTTGTGGGCCGGGAGAAGCCGCGTGGAACGCACGTCGTGTTCGCCGAAACAGATCGCCAACCGCCTTGTGATAGTCGGCCAGTGTCTCCGTCCACCGCCCGAGACACTTCCTGCCTTCAATGGTCAACTCATAGAGCCGTCGGTCTGGGCCGACCTCGGATGGCTCCCATTCCGACAGAACCAGGCCGCGCTCTTCCATCGACTTCAGCGTTCGGTACAGCCCCGTCGTGTCGGGCTTGTCGCCTTTGACGATGGGAAGCAGGGCGAGTTCCTCGGCTATTCGATAGCCGTACAGCGGCCCCCTCGCAAGGGTCGCCAGGAGAGCCGGCCGCGTAAGCTTGCTCAGTGTCGCGCCGGTGCATGGGCAGCGATCTAGGTTTGGCATCATGTTCTTCAGCTATAGGACGACCTCTTACACCCCTGATGCTAACATGAGCTTCTCGCATGTCAAGAGCCTGTGCGGCGCGACTGCGGAACAGCGCAGGTACATAGTACCCCCCTCCCTGAGCGAGAGGAGGGCGTGCGGGCAGGCGATGTGGCGGCGACCCCATCCGCGAGCAGTACATGCGCCCCATCGCCGCAGTCCCCGACTGGCGGAAACAGTGAAAGATACGGGCGCAAATCAAGGGCTCGGCAGGCTCAGAACGAGAATGGAAACCATCAAAACTCCAATGTCGCGCCTACGCGGCAATCGAGTAACGCGCTGCCGGATTCACGAGCGATAAGGGATATGGCTGTCTGTCCGGTGCAATGCGCGGGGCCGAGGAATTGAACGCCTGAGCAGCGGAGCGCCAGCATCGTCTTATTCAGCCGGTCGGGACTTGCAGCGCCCAGGTGCATGCCGCCGATGACTGCGGCGAAGTGTTCACAATGCACCAGACTTCGGGCGTGTTCCAGCGTGTTCACTATGCCTGCGTGGGCGCAACCAACGACAAGAATCACCCCTGCATCGCTTTCAATGATGAGAGCCTGATCGTCGAGAATTGGGTCGGGGACGTTGCCTTCCGGGTCCAGGAAGAACGGCCCGCCGGTGTCCTCAAAATCGTTCGTTCGGGGAATCTCGCCGGTCAGGAGCATGCGTGGGGCAATCTCAACGGGTTCCCGACTGGTTTTTAACCGTCTCATCGCTTCCGTCCCGCCGCGAAACCCGATCTCTCTCGAAGGCGACGGCGGGTGCACGGAATACCTCTTGCCGGCCACGGCCGGGTGCGCAAAGATCCGCACATCGGCTCTGAGCAGCGGCATTACCGCATCGAGTCCGCCAGTGTGGTCGTAATGGCCGTGACTGAGCACCACGGCGTCGGCACGCGACACCGAGACTCCCAGGCGCCGGGCGTTCGACAGAAGAGCCCCGCTCTGACCGGTGTCGAACAAGACGCGGAAGCCGTCCGTCTCGATCCACAGCGACAGCCCATGCTCTGCGATCAGGTCGCCCCGAGCCGACTGGTTTTCGACGAGAACAGTGATTGTGACTGCGGGCTTGATCGGCGCGGCCTCTCAAAAGTCGAAGGCGGCTTCGTCAGGAACGGGGTTTTCGTGTGCCCTTCCAGGGCCTCACCGGCGCTTCCGCTTCTGCGGCCGGTCCAAGAGTTCCTGCACTTCCTTGGCTCCCTTTGCGTAGAACCCGTCCTCGTCGGGAGCCAGTTCCTTGAGAAGCCTCAGGAACTCGCCTGCGTGAACGCGCTCCTCGTCGGCGATGTCCTTGAGGACCTCGCGCGCAAGCTCGTGGTCTGTGGACTCGGCGAGCTGCATGTAGAGCTGCACAGCCTCGTATTCAGCCGCCACCATGAAGCGGACGGCCCGTACGAGCTCGCTCTGGGTGAGCTTCCGGTCCGCGGCCATTCCCGAGAACGGCGTTCCAAACTCCGGCATCGTACACCTCCCTTCTGTCTCTTGGTCGAGCCTCGCGCAACGACCTCTGTTGCGACGAAGCTGCGACTTGGTTCAAAATCAGTGGTCGCAGACATTGTCCCCCGCCTCGAGGGTCCCGTCAAGGTAATCGGTGACGAGCTGTTGCGGGGTTTGCGCGGTCGCGCCGACCACGACCTTGATCTTGTTCTCGGCAAAGAGGCTCTGGGCGCGTGCGCCCATGCCGCCCGCAATCACTACGTTGACGCCACGCTCGGCAAGCCAGCGCGGCAAGAGGCCCGGCTCATGTCCCGGCGCGGTGACCTCCTCCGTCCTCAGAATGCTCTTGGCCTTGGAATCAACGTCGATGAGGGCGAACTGCTCGCAGTGACCGAAGTGCATTGCGAGCCTGCCGTTGGCGACCGGGATTGCTACACGCATGTGATCCTCCTTTTCTTTAGTGGCAGCGGCTGCCGCCGCCATGACAACTGGGTTCTCATCTTTGGACGCAAGTTCGAGAATCGGGCGGACGACGCGGCCGAAGGTCTTGGCCGTTTCCGAACGCGCACAGGCGATGACGTACGGCTTGCCGGAGTCGCACGCCTCGCCGATAGCCGGGTCTATGGGGATTCTGCCGAGGAAAGGAACGCCCATCTCCTTCGCCATGCGCTCCCCGCCGCCCGACTTGAAGACCTCGGTCGCCTCGCCGCACCGGGGACAGATAAAGCCGCTCATGTTCTCGACCACGCCGAGGACGGGAAGGTTGAGCTGGCGGCAAAAGTTGATGGACTTCCGGACGGCGGCGAGTGCCACGTCCTGCGGCGTTGTGACGACTACGGCGCCGTCGGCGTTCTCGATGAGCTGGCAAATCGAGAGCGGCTCATCACCAGTCCCGGGCGGCGCGTCTACCACGAGGTAGTCCAGGTCGCCCCATCGCACATCCTTGAGGAACTGCTTGATGACGCCCATCTTCATCGGGCCGCGCCAGATCACCGCGTCGTCGCGGTCGCGGAGCAGGAACCCGATGGACATGACCTTGAGATCGCCCAGTTCCACGGGGATCAGGTCGCCGAACTCGGCCTGCACGGCGGAGTCTTCGAGCCCGAGCATCTTGGGCACGCTCGGCCCGTGGATGTCGATGTCGAGCAGGCCGACGCGCTTCCCGGCAAGCATGAGCGACACGGCGAGGTTGACGGCGACGGTGCTCTTGCCGACGCCGCCCTTGCCGGACAGGACGAGAATCTTGTGGCGTATCCGGCAGAGGCGGCCGGCGAGTTTCTGCCGGTCGGCGCGGTCCTCTTCGCTTTCCCCCTCGCGGCGACCTTTGGCCGAGCACACATCTTTCTCGCACGTGCCGCAATCGGAGCCGGAGGCCGATGCGGACGACTTCGTCTTGCGGCTCATGTAGTCCTCGCAGGCCGCGCGGAGCGTGTTCGAAGCGAGAAGGGCGCAGTGCTGAACCTCGGGCGGCAGACCGCCGAGCGCGTCCATGATGTCTTCTTGACTGATGAGCGAGGCATCCTCCGGTGTTTTCCCAGCGGCAAGTTCCGTGGCCATGCTGCCGCAAGCAAGTGACGATGCGCACCCGTCCGTGTCGAAGGTGACACGCGCGATCCGGCCACCGACGACTTGGAGCCAGAACTGCATCGTGTCCCCGCAAGGACCGGTGATCCGGGCGTGACCGTTGAATGCGGGAAGAAGCCCCCAGTTCCTCGGGTTCTGGGCATGGTCCAGGGCGGTGGCCGTGAAATCAGACGACGATTCCGGCATGTTGCATCTGCTCCTTGACAATGTTCCACAGCGCGCGGATGTCCTCGGCGGCGGGACCGCCATATTCCGCCACTGTTTGTGCGCCAATCTGCGCCGAGGTGACCGCTCGGTCATAGCGAACGCGTCCTGCGATCCCGGCCCCGGCCAACTTCGCCTGCTGTTCGATCTCGTCCGCCAGCGCCGGATTGATGTCCCACTTGTTGACACAGACGAGCGCCGGGATGTTGAAGTGTCGCGAAAGCGAAAGCACGCGCTTCATGTCGTGCTTGCCGGAGAGCGTCGGCTCAGTAACCACCAGCACCAGGGACGCACCCGTCACGGAGGCGATCACAGGACAGCCGATGCCCGGCGGGCCGTCTACGAGAATCCAATCGCTCTTCCGCTCCTCGGCGATCCTTCGCGCCTCGCGCCGCACGGTCGAGACGAGCTTGCCGGAGTTCTCGGCGGCAATGTCCAGGCGCGCGTGGACCATCGGGCCGAAGCGGGTCTCGGAAACGAACCACTCGCCGCAGGTGCGCTCCGGGAAGTCAATTGCCTTCACCGTGCAGAAATGGACGCAGACACCACATCCTTCGCAGGAGAAAGGGTCGATGGAGAACGTCGCCTCGCCCGCCGCTTTGCCGTTCATCTTCACCGCGTCGAAGCGGCAATGAGCGAGGCAGGCCCCGCAGCGGATGCAGTCTTTCTGCCGGATGACCGCTTCATGGCCGCTTCGGAATTCCTCGCGCCGTTTGATGTCGGGCGTAAGGACGAGGTGCAGGTCCGCCGCGTCTACGTCGCAGTCGGCGATGACCGCATTTCCGGCCAACGCCGCGAACGAGGCGAGGACGCTCGTTTTGCCGGTCCCGCCCTTACCGCTGATGACGACGAGTTCCTTCATGCTTTTCTTTGCCTAAGTCACCGCCCGCCTCGTGCCCACCACGATGTACAACGCCGCATCAGTCGCATCTGCACTTTCGAATACGTTATTGCCCTTCACGCCGAGGAAATATTCCGTCTGAACAGCGAATCTCTCGGCAATCACGTCCTCCATAGCCTTCAAGTCCGTATGTTTTGTCCTGGACACGTAAGAATTGGGATCGCAGAATCTGTCCTTGAAAAAAGCCGACCCGGGGTTGAGCAACATGACAATGACTTTGCCGCCGGGGCGCAAAACACGCGCCGCCTCCTTCATTGCTTTTCGGTAATCCGCGACGAACTGAAGGGAGGCCACGTAAATCACTGCGTCGAAAGAGGATTCCGGGAGAGGCATATTCTCGGCGTGTGCCAGGACCGTCCTGACGCAATCTGGTGCACGGTTCAGGGCTTCCTGCGATACATCCAGCCCTGTCACTTGGAATCCGCGTTCGCTCAACGCGCTTTCAATAATGGCGGGCCCGCACCCAACACTCAGGACATCCCTGGCTCCCTCCAAGTGCTCTAGCAGGTAGTCCACTTCCACCCGGAAAACCTCTTGCCAGAACTTCGTACGGCAGGATTGTTGATAGTGCTCCATGTCCTTGGGGCTGGCGGAATAGAAAACATCTCCATCTTTCCGCGTTGCCAGCACATCGCCGCCTTTGGTCAGTACCCCAATCCGCTTCGCCACCTCGGACGGGTGGAGACCAATACCATGCGCAATGTCCCGAACCGTGCAGGGCCGCCGCCTCAGCAGACCAAGGATATCTTCGTCTGCGATCTCGCCTGTCGAAGGCGGCCCGGCTTCGTGAAAGTCCGCCACTACCTCCGCACGCACCCGGAAGGCATTTGCCAGTTGGTTCATCTGGTTCGGGGACACGGGGAGGGCGAAGTCCTCGGCCGGTGGGCGAGTCACAGTGTTGAGCTGAACTTTGTCGGGAGATATCTCTTCCGCGAGCCTCGCGATCTTCTCCACTTCCGCTTGGATACCGGTTACGCGTCCGAGCAGAAGCACCTCAAGCCAGATCTGTCCCTTGAATCCTTTCCGGAACGCCCGCAGGCCCTCGACCATCTGATCAAACGACAGGTCCGTGTGCGGCCGGTTCACATAGCGGAAGAGTGTCTCGTCCCCAGCGTCGAGCGACGGGATGACCACATCCGCCTCCGCAAGGCCGCGCCGCACTTCTGGGTCCCACAACAGCGAGCCGTTGGTCAGCACGGCCAAGGGTATGCTGGTTCGACGCCTAATGCCCGCAATGAGCTCCCCCAACCGCGAATGAAGCGTGGGTTCGCCGGAGCCGGATAACGTCACGTAATCGGGAGAAGCGCCTTCGGCCAGCTTGCGGTCGAGTTCGGAGAGAACTTCCTCCACTGGAGCGTACTCCTTGCGCTCAATCGTCTTGACGGTAGTGCGCCCGAGTTGGCAGTAGATGCAGTCATACGTGCAGGTCTTGAACGGCACGAGGTCGATGCCCAATGAGCGGCCCAGCCGCCGCGACGGGACCGGTCCGAAGATGTACTTGCACGGCCGAGGCGTCATTTGTCGCTCCGGTCTGTTGATGAAGCGTCATCCGACGCGGTTTTTTGACAGCCCATATCCTTCCGACCACTTTGCTCGTGCAGTCTCCTATAGGCCGAGCAGAATGGACAGAACCGCTCGATTCGAGCGGTGATTCGTCCAAAGGTGGAAGCGGGCCACCGGCGCCGGGCAAGGCAAATCGGGCACACGGAGCAAATGAAGGCGAAAACTCTCAGAAGGAGATGTGTCATCTGTCGCCTCCGCATGGCGGCTTGCCGCACCGCTCGTCCCGCCCGCAACAGGTTCTTCCGGTGTTCTCAAGCGAGCAAGCGTTCCCACTGCCGCGAGAATGGCCCCCTTTCATCAGTATGGCCGCGCCCGACCCGATCAGTCGTCGCACCAGCTTGCCGCATTCGGGGCAGTTCTTGAGCGGCTTCTCCGTCATGCTCTGTCGGCGCTCGAATCGGCGCCCGCAGGAGCTGCATTCGTACTCATAGGTCGGCATGGAGAGTTGTCCCTTTCTGCTTGACGGATTGCTGAATAGTTTGGAGGAGACGCTCAATTCCGGTCTTGAGCTGCGGGGACGCTTCTATCGCTGCCTGGCCGCGCGAATACGCCTCGGCGATCCGGCGGTCATCGGGTATCTCCAGAAGCGCGGGGATATTCTCATCTCGGCAGTGGTCCGCGACCCGCCCGTCACCGGCGTCGGCGCGGTTGATGACGACGCCGAACGGCATCTTGAGCTGGCGGACGGTCTCCACGGCGAGCTTGAGGTCGTGGAGGCCGAAGGGAGTCGGC
>CAYXNI010000101.1:0-7910 GCA_964466285.1 uncultured Planctomycetota bacterium
TCAGGTCCCATCGCCCGGCGATGGGCGTGAATCAGCGTCAAAATCCGGCCTCGTGGCCGTCGTGGTGAGAGAATCCCCTTTCCCGTTTTCCCCTTTTGCCCTTTTCCCCTTGATTATCAACTCCGCCGGCCGGCACGCCAAATCAGCCGGTGCCGAGCATCTCGACGTTGGCGCGCGGCACGGTGACCTCCGGACCGTCGTCGAGGCGAACCGACAGTACGCGTACCAGAGAGCCCGTGTCAATCTTAACTTGTTTATCCGGAAGCCGGCTGACCGTGCCGAGCCGTCCGAAATTGGGCCGCCGGATACAGCGGACCCGCGTTCCGACACGGAGTTCGTGCCCGGCCGCCGCTTCCACGGGGGCAGTGCCGCCATGGGCCACAATGATCTCCGGGCGAATCACGCCGGCACGGATTTGAGTCGTTCCGTTGATGGCGGCATCGCGCCCGGACAGTGATTGCAGGAGCGATTGCGTGCGTGCCGGCATTTCCATGTCGCCGAAGCCCTCTGTCAGGATGACCGAGAAGGGTATCCGCTCTCCCCCGGTAATGGCGACGCCGATGTCAAATCCCAGGAAACTCATCAACTCGGCGTCGATCATGCTGGCGCCGGCCAGTCCGGCCACGCCGTGCTCGGCAGCGGCCCGCAGGGCGGAACCGTCGATGCGGCGCGGATGGATCAGGACCTTGCCGCGGTGCTTTTCGCCGATCTGCTCGCCGCGCAGAGCGTCGGATTGCCCGCCGAGCCACACCAGTTCACCGTGCCGTTCGCCGCCGACACCGAAGATCCCCTGCACGAGCGCCCCGGCGGTCTCGATGATGACCCCTTCGCCCTCGATGACTTCCACGACGGTGCCCGAAATATACGCCTTGCAGGCAACGGGCGTGGGATCACCCTGCACGCCGATATTGCCCGTCAGCTTGGAGATATACCCGACCGTCCCGTTGCGCGGGCTCCGGCAGCGGTTGGTGAACAGCCCGAAAAACACGGCGCGCTGAGCAATCACCTGGTCCTTCTGAACCCGGTCATTCTCCTTGACGAGGCAGAAGGAGCCGATCTGGTCCGCCCCGCAGCCCAAGGCCTGGGCCACTTTCACGGGCGCCAAAGTGCCGGGAATATCCACCTGCGCAACAACGGTCTCGGCTTCCACGCGGTCGCCGACCTTGGCCAGCACCTGGCCGCGAATGGGCAACCGGCGCGTCTTCCTGACTGTGGTGCTCGCACTGACGCTCAGACCGGGTGTAAATGCTCCGGACATCCCGTTATCTCCTGTCCGTCTGCGGCTGGCCGCCCGGCGCCAGGCCCAGCGCCTCGTAGTCCTTCCGGCGCTGCGCGGCGTTCAGCGCCGGATCGGCGCCGAACGGCAACGGCCGCCCGCGCGCGTCAAGAATCAGGCCGCAACAACCGCCGGAAACGTCGCGCTCGACTTTTTTCCCGCGCCCCGCGCCGGCATCGAAACCCCGCGCCGGTTCCACGAGCACCCGCGCCTTCTTGCCCTCCGCAAGCGGCAGATGCCGTATTTCGCCGAAGGCGCATTCGTGAGTCTCGCCCGTTCCGTCCGCACGAGTCACCGTGACGTTCATGATTCTTCTGCCTGGCCGCGTTCGGCCCACCGGTGCAATCGAGGTTCCGAGCACAATCAGGCAATCCTTATCGAACACTTCCTTGGCCGCCCGGGGATGAAGCTGGGACATGACGCCCAGTTGCGGCATCATGAAAATGCTGTCGACGGCCAGTTCCGTGATCCCCTCCAACTGGAACGCATCCAGCATCATCAGGGCGGCCTGCATCCGGCTGGGCGCGTGGGACAGGACCCCGCCGCTGCCGATGCACAAATCCAGGCGCATAAGATTCACGAGGCTGTCCTCCCCCGCTTCAAAGGCCTCCCCAATCTCCCGCCGGTGAGACTGGCCCTTGAGATGGATGGCCAGCAGACGGTGGTGAATCAGGGAGAGGCGCAGGGCCTCGCGCGCGGCCGCCTGCTCGATATACAGTTCCTCGACGGTTTCCGGAATCGTAGTGGGCCGAATCATCTTGTTGCGCAGGATGTCGCGGAGAACATCATTCCGAAAGGCGAACGGCAGCCAGCGCAGGATGTGATCCACCCCGGTCTCGGCCATGACGTTGCACAGGCTGTAACTCATGCCATAGTTCGCGCTGACCGTGCGATGGAAGTTCGTGTCAAATACGCTGAAAATGTCCGTCGTGGCGCCGCCGATATCCACCGCCAGAACGTTCTGCCCGCGTTCCGCGGCAATACTCTGGATGCAAAGGCCCACGGCGCTGGGTGTGGGCATGATGTCGGCCGAGGTCATCGCCATCAACTGCGGATAGCCGGGCGCCTGCTGCATGACGTGTTCAAGGAACAAATCATGAATAGCTTGGCGCGCCTCCTGCAAATCTTCCTCGCCCATCCGCGGCCGCACGTTGGAGACATGCCGGACCGACGCGACCTTGTCGAGCATCTTGTTTACGATCGGGCGGGCCTGCTCATTCCCCGCAAAAATCACGGGGAGCGCGAACCCGCCCCCGAAGCGGGGTTGCGGGCGTGCCCCACGGATGATCTCGGCCAGCATTTCGACGTGCCGGCAGGTCCCCCCGTTGACGCCGCCGGCCAGCAGGATCATGTCGGGGCGCAGATGGCGCAGGACTTCGATCCGTTCATGGTCCTCACGCGGATCGTCCAGGCTGACCGTGTCAATCACGATGGCCCCTGCCCCCAGTGCGGCCCGTTCCGCGCTCTGAGCGGTGATCCCCTTCACGACGCCCGCCACACACATCTGGAGCCCGCCTCCCGCACTGCTCGTCGAGAAATAGGCATCGACGCCGTCGTCTCCCCGCTGCGGGCAGATCAGGGCTCCGTTCTCCATCAGGCGCCGTCCTGTAAGAACCTGGATTTCCTCGATGGCGTTGCGGACCCCGATGGTGACATCGGAGAACGGTGCCTCCACGGTCGTGGGCGCCTCGCCACGCGCGGCGAGCCGATATTCCCCTCCGGACGTGCGTACGACCAGAATCGCCTTCGTGGTCGTACTGCCACAGTCGGTGGCAAGGATCACCCGGCAGTGCTCCGGCACAAATTGTGATTCCGTCACCGTCACCGCGCCCTCTCCGTATGTGTGACCGTCATTCGCCGGCGGCCGTCAACCCGTCCCGAGCCGAGTCTCAGCCCGGCGCTTCCCGCTCCAACTGCAGGATGCGGTCACGTAGTGCGATTACTGCCTTGTCATCCTGCAGAAGCAGGCCGAGCGAGTGCAGCGGCAGCGGCATCAGGCCGTTGGCAATGGGCGAGACCGCGATGCACAGGTTGCCGCTGATCGGCGCCACCGGCCGGTTGATCTCCAGCAGGAAGGCAAGGAGGGAGCCGATCCTGAGGGAGACGGCCCAGCGAGCGATTCGCTCGGTCAGGGAACCGATTTCTTCATCCGTAAGGACGGTCTGCATTGCCTGTTGCCCTTTTCCGCTCGCCATTGCCACACGCCACGCCGCCAGGCCACGCTCGCGTGGTCCTAGACGGACGTGACACGCAGCCATTCTGACAAAAGGAACTGAACCCGTTCGATTAACGCGCTGAGGCGCGACATGAATGTGTTCCCGAAGAACGCGCCAAGGGACAGCATGAGGTACCATCGTCCCAGCTTGGCGGGAGCTCGTATCCCGTACTTCCTGCGGCCGAAAGCGAAGAAGAAGTACGACAGGACGGAGATTGTGCCGACCACGAAGATCAGGTTCTCGAGGCTGCCGCCGACGCGTGTCCAGAAGCCGGCGTCGCGGTTGATGCCGGTCCCGATCCACAGCGGCCTGAACGAGCTGGTGATCTGCGGGAGCATTGTGTTGAAAATGTTCTTGAATCCCATGCCGGCTCCCACGCCAAGGCCGATGCAGAGGGGGATGCGGCTGAGCCAGTTGTGACGCTTGGTCAACTGGAAAAGCCAGAGCGTGCCGATCACGCCCGGGATCAGGAGCAGTGCTCCCCCCACGGCCTCCGGCGACGGCCCTTTGGTGAAAAGACTCCGGAAGGCTCCGTACATCGGCGTCACCCACTTGCTGACCAGGATGTCAATGACGACGATCGTAACGCCCATGCCCATCGCGGCACCGACGAAGGCATGCTCGACGGCCCTGTAGGCGGCGTTGTCGCGGACCAGGAACGAATAGACGGCCAGTGTGGCGAGGGCGGCCACCCAGACCTGGATGCGTTTGAACTGATAGCCTTCACCGGCGGTCGCGGGCGCCGTTCTCATCTCGTTCCAGATCAGCACGGTCAGGCCCAGGACCGCCACGGCCAGCCAAACCCACCTTTTCTGGTTGTGGTTCAGTGTCATCGGGCTTTCCTGTTCTTCTCGATTCGTGCCGCCAGCATCGCCAGGTTACCGAGGATGACGGCCAGCACAACGTACAGCACGGCGAACGACTGTACCGCCGCGATGCGAGTGCCGCTCCCCATGTGATCCAACAGCCGGTCGTAGGCCGCCGACCCGGCCGCCCCGGACACCATGCCGCACATCTGACCGGCATCGAGGAACGTGTAGGCCGAGGAGCTTGAGATCGAAGCCGTGCCGACGGCAAAGGGCGTGCCGTACACGGCCTGGACAAAGCCGATCCACGGGATGTATTCCCAACTGTAGGCCACGCGGTAGATGAGGGAAACGTCCTTGATGTCGCGGACGTTCTTCATCATCGGTATTTCTCGGATGGGCTTCTTGTTGATGTCCAGTTTGATGGTCTCCGGGATGTCCTTTGCCAGTGCCTGGAGGACCACGCCTCCTCCAGCAGCAAGGTCCACGGCCTGCCAGTAGCAGTAGTCCTTCCCGTACTCCTTGCCCATGTCCTTGGCGATGCGGTCAGTGATGTCGGTTCCGATGCGCTGGCCCTGGGTGAACGTGATGTTCGAGCAGATGGCTATGGGGATTCCTCGGCGGAAGAGGTGGCGGATGACCACTTCCATTGTGGGCCGGGCTTCCGCGAGCCAGCCGGTGTCCGCGGAGCTGTCGAAGATCACGATCTTGTCGGTTGGCAGCCTCTCGATGAGGTCATAAAGCCCCCGGACCGACGGGGGGACGGGGGCCGGGATCGCGACGACACAGAACTGCAGAGCCACCATCAGCACGGCGAAGATCACGTACAGAAGGCGCGGGTCGCAACCCTGCACCTTGTCCCAGAAGCCGCGTACGGGTGTCGGTGTCACTTCTTGTGACCCTCCATCCCGGAATAGACGGTATTATCGAGTCCCAGCCAGATTCGCAACCCGATCGAGAACCCGCCGACCATCAGGCCGATTGTGACACCTCGGTAGGCGCTGGTGTTGGCGACCATCAGCAGTTTGTCGGCGAGTGTGGGCAGGCGCAGGAATGACATTGAGTCGGGCAGGAAGCTTCCGAACCACGCTCCGATCGGCATCTGGCCGATCATGACCACACAGGCCGACAGCATCAGCAGGGCCGCGTCCAGACTGCGGATTCGGAACGAACGGTAGGCGGCGCTGATCATGTAGAACGTGATCATCGAGAATACCGTCGTGCTCATCGCCGTAATGACGCCGTCAAACATGAAGCTGTAGCCTTGTGACCAGCCCTGCCACACGTCGGGCAGCGTTGTTCGCCCCAACGCCGTGAACAGGGCCATAATGGCCAGGCTCAGGAAGAAAATGATGCTGTGGACGCTTCCCGTCTCCAGCTTGCCGATCCGCTTGCCGTGGAACATGACCAGGTTGATCAAGGCAATGAAGATGGCGAAGGAGCCGATGATCTGGAGGTAGGTGCCGGCGGTCTGCATGCCCTGCGACAGATACGTGGTCTGAGCGGGGCGTCCCACGGTCTTGACGGTCTGCGGCGCTCCGGCGGCGCCGCCGGCCGGAGTGGACAGTTGTATCTCGGTGCTTATGACTTCCTTGTCGTCCTCCAGTTTGCTGGTCTTCCGGCAACCGACCGCCTCCCGTCCGTCCGGCCCGTCCGTACGCAGGCCCGTTATGTCGCCGTCGGCGGGCATGGGCGGCGGGGCGGCTTCGGCGAACGCTCCGTTGGCCTGCTGCGCGAACCGAATCCTCTTGGAGTTCTGAGCCAGGTCCATTACCCAGCGGCCGTCCACCCGGTGGGCGTCGAAGGCGGTGACGCCCATGGGGAATTGCGTTGCCGGAAGCAGGGGGGCGTCGCCGAGCTTGAGGCTGTCGAGGCTGTCTCCTTCTGCGGACCAGACCTGCTTGCCTATGCCGACCGGTTGCATTACGAGCACCAGGGCCCACCGGCCAGCCGTCCGGTCGGCCGCGAAGAACTCGACCTTGCCGGGCAATTCACCGTTCAGCTCGGTCATAATTGGGCGAGGCGGCTTGTCGCCGACGGCAATCAACACGGGCCCCGTTTTCTTCCATTCCAGGCCGGATGCATCGCCGGCGGCGTGGCACAGGGTGGTTTTCTGCTGGCTGTCCAGCCCCAGGTAGAAAAGGTCGATAGCGGAGTCGCCGGCCACGGCGTCCAACTGCCGGATCCCGCCTTTTTCATACCCGGCGAAGAGCGCCCGCTGCATCACGGGTTCGGATGGCTCGCACCGCCAGGAGGCACCGTCCGCCGTGGGCGCCAGACGGCCAAGGCTTGCCGTCCGCTGGTTGTACTGGCCGACGTAGAGGATCACAGGGCCTGCCTGCGTCTGCACCATAACGGGGGAATGGACGGAATCGCAGTCGAAATCGCCGCCCAGCTTTTCCGGCAGGATGAACTCGAGGACGAAGTACAGCCCGCAGACAAAAGCAAGCGTCTTGAGCATGGCGCGCTTGGACACGACATTAACCCTGAAGCAGAGAAGTGATCCAATCCTGCTGGAAGATCGTCAAGGACAAGATGCCGAGCACGATCACAATCAACAGCAGCAGCTTGGCCCAGTCCTGGCCCACCAGGCTGCCCGTCAAGACCGGGTCGCGACTGAAATAGGCGCCGGCGGCATAGAACTCCTCGCCGAATACAGTGTAATCACAGGAGACCATGAAGAACGGGACCTGGAAGAAACTCGGAGTGCAGGCAATCTGAACGGCGCCGGTCTGCTGGCCAGCTTCCGCCAGGACCAGTGCCTCGTAACCGTAGTTCCCGAAAAGGAACGAAGCGGCCACGTTGTCCCGCTTGATCCAGCCGGCGACCCCGGCGGCATAGGCCGACTGGTTGTCCGTCATGTAGCGCAGGTGATCCTCAACGGGAAAGAGCCCCTCTTTGCCGACCGCCGCATAGCCGTCCTTCCAGTACTCCTCGGCCATCGCATACGCCAGCGGATCCGATACGGGCACGTTGACCTGCATGGACAGTTTTCCGGCGCGGCGGACCACATAGCCCATCACGGCTAATGAACAGAACAGATCGACCCCCAGCCCCTGCATGCCGGGATTGAAGAGAATCGGCCGATCCTGTTCTGCGGCCTGGCCGATGACCTCGTCGATTACTTCGAGTCCGGCGATTCTCCGCAGAAATATGTCGCGGCCCTCTCGCACGCGGCGAATGTTGTACAGGATGAAAGCGGAGAATAGTACCAGAAGGACCAGAATCGGGAGTGTAGCGTGTTCCATTACGGCCTCCGTGGCGGCGCCAGCCGATTGTTCCCGTCGAAAGAAACCTCACCTCCGCTAGAACGGCAACCGGATGACGGCCTTGCTCAGGAACGTGATTCCGACGCCGACGGTCGCGATGAGCCCGGCCCCGCAGAAATAGCCGGCGGCGACGACGGGGATATACTGGCGCCAGCGGGACGCGAAACGCTTCTGGAAATAGTAGCGGCCGATGAGCGCTCCGATGAACTGCGGGACGATCGCATGCATGGTCGCGCCCAGGCCCCGGATGACGCCGTACGTGAGCATCACGGGCGCGCTCACCGCACCCAGTCCCGCGAAGAGGGACGTGCAGAACACGACCCCGACGGTCATGTAGACCCAA
>CAYXNI010000102.1:0-7909 GCA_964466285.1 uncultured Planctomycetota bacterium
CAGATATTCCAATTCATAATCGCCGATATGGAAGACATCGCCTTCCTGGGCGCCGGCTTTTTGAAGAGCCTCGTCGACTCCCAGTGTTTCCATGATCCTCTGAAAGCGCCGGACTGCGCCATCATGTTCCCAATAAGTCATAGCCGAAGCACGTTCAATGCCGGCTCCAACAACCCGCCAGCTACCGTCCATTTCGCGTATGACCTTAAAATCGCGCGGGTCATCGGGTTGCCGCACCTCGGCGCGATCGGTGTGTGCTTCGGCGAGGTCGTCGCGTTTACAAGCCCGCGCGAGCAGCACGGCCGCGTGAACTGGCGCGAGACGGTCCGGCACGAGCTGACCCACGCGGTCACGCTGGTGGGGACTGGCGGGCGCATTCCGCACTGGCTCACCGAAGGCCTGGCGGTCCGCGAGCAGCGGACGTGCGGCCGGCCCTACGACTGGGATGTTCTTCTCAAGACGTCCGGGCGGCTGGGGCGATTTGTGCCCGTGCGCGGCCTGACCAGAGCGTTCACCCGCCCCATGAACGCCGAGCAGCGGATGCTGGCGTACTGCGAGTCGGAGATCGTGGTGGACGTTCTGATCGAGAAGTGCGGCGAGAAGAATCTGCCGCGGCTGGTGGCCGGGTTCCGCGACGGGAAGGAGCTGCCGGCGGTCATCCAGGACCTGACGGGCTGGACGATGGATCAGTTCGAGAAGGAGTGCGCTGCACGGCTCGACCGGATCGCGGCCGCGCTCCCCGTGCTGCCTCATGTGACTCCGGCCGACGAAAAGGCCATCGTCGACGCGGCGGCTGAAAACCCGCGGAGTGCCGACGCGTTGCTGAACCTCGCCCTTCTGCGTGCGGCGCAGCGGAAGACGGCCGATGCGGTGAAGGCGGCGGACCAGGCGCTGGCCGCGAACCCGCAGTGTGCGGAGGCCCACTACATCAAGGCCGAGGCCGCGATGGGCGGGAAGGACACGGCCCAGGCGGAGCGTGAGGCGCAGGCGGCCGTGAAATGCAACAAGGATTATGCCCCGGCGCATTATCTGCTTGGCCGTCTGGCGGCCGCGCGGCACAAGCCTGATGAGGCGATCGCCCATCTGCAGGAGGCGGTGCGCTCGCAGCCGGATTTCGCGGAACCGTATGACAGGCTGGCGGCGATGTACCGTGAGAAGAAGGACGAGGCCAAGGCGGCCGAGGTGCTGGAGGAGCTGATCCGGAACACGTCGGACTCGTTCCCGCAGTGCGTCGAGCTGGGGCGGTATTACATCGGGAAGGGACGGTGGGCGGATGCGGCGCGGGCGGCCGGGGCTGCCATCGGGATCGGGCCGTTCTTCGCCGAGCCGCACATGATCGCCGGACAGGCGCTGTGGGAGCTTGGCAAGGAGGACGAAGCGGTCCGGGAGCTGGAGGCTGCGGACCGCTGCGCGGCCGAGACGCTCCCCGAACTTGAGAAGTCAGTCCAGAAAGCGGTGGGCGGCCCGAAGGAACGCGCGGAGCCCCTGCGGCAGCAACTGGAAGAAGCGCGGAAGAAAACGGCTCAGAACTGCCTCCGTCTGGCCCAGGCCTATCTCAAGAAGGGAAAACCGGCGGAGGCGAAGAAGGCGGCTCTTCGCGCGTTCGATCTCGATCCGAACGACGAGGCGGTCAATGCCATGATAAAACGGCTGAAGGGGAAGTGAAGCGAGCAAGAAGTCGTACCAGGAAGAGCGCGAAGGGCACAAAGCCTGCAGGGGCGGCTCGCGAACCGCCCATGCAGGCCATGCGATCAAGAGGAGGATGGCGTTGCGGTGAGTCTGCTCGTTTACATAGACGGTGAATTCGTGAGCCGGGAGCACGCGGCGGTCAGTGTCTTTGACCGCAGCTTCCTGTACGGGGACGGGCTGTTTGAGACGGTCCGGGCATACCGGGGTGTGCCGTTCCTGCTGAAGGAGCACCTGGATCGGATGGCTGGTTCGGCGGCGGAACTGGACATGGCCATGCCGGACAAGGCCCGTGTCAGAGAGGCGGTGGCGGAACTCATCAGGCGAAACGGGCTGGCTGACGCGTACGTGCGGGTGACGCTGTCGCGTGGGCTTCATGGCGGGGCGCTGTGGCCGGAGGAGCGGCTGGGCCCCAGGCTGGTGATCGAGGCGCGGGCCGTCCATCCCTATCCCGCGGAGCTGTACGCGCGCGGGGCGCTGGTGGTCACGTCGGCGATCCGGCACGACAGTGCATCGGCGGTCCGCCGGCACAAGACGACCAGCTACATCACGAATGTCCTGGCAAAGCGCGAGGCCAGGGAGCAGGGCTCGGACGAGGCGATTCTGCTCGACCACGACGGCGATGTGGCAGAAGGGGCAACATCAAACGTGTTCTGCGTGCGGGGCGGCGCCGTGCTCACCCCGCCCCTCGAAATGAACATCCTGCCCGGCGTGACCCGTGCCGCGGTGATCGGGCTGGCGCAGGACGCGGGGCTGAGCGTGCGGGAGGAGCGGTTCGGTCTCGCCGAGCTTCAGTCGGCGGACGAAGTTTTTCTCACGAATTCGCTCATGGAAGTTATGCCGGTGCGGTCTGTGGACGGGCGGGAGCTGAGCAACACGCCCGGCGTGACCACACGCGCGCTCATGGCCGCGTACCATCGGTTGACGGCCAGTTGCCAGGCCTGACGAATCTGGAGGCCCAGTGGGCGAACAGCGCAGGGCGGTGGTGTTTCTCGTGCTGACGGCGATGCTCTGGAGCACGGGCGGGCTGCTCATTAAGGGGGTGGACTGGAGCCCGCTGGGGATCGCGGGGACCCGGAGCGCGATCGCGGCGCTCGTGCTGCTGGCGGTGGTGCGGCGGCGGAACTTCACGTGGTCGGCGGCGCAGATCGGGGGGGCGATCGCCTACGCGGCGACGGTGGTGCTGTTCGTCGTGGCGACCAAGCTGACGACGGCGGCGAATGCGATTCTGATCCAGTACACGGCGCCGATATACATCGCCTTGTTCAGCCCGTGGTTCCTGAAGGAGCGGGCGCGGCGGGCCGACTGGCTGATCATGGCCGTGATGCTGGGCGGGCTGGTGCTGTTTTTCCTGGACAAGCTGAAGGCGGGGGAGGTGTGGGGGAACGTCGCGGCGGTGTTGTCGGGGGTGTCGTTCGCGTGGCTGGCGTTGTTCCTTCGGAAGCAGAAGGCGGGGTCGCCGATGGAGTCGGTGTTCCTGGGCAATGTCATTGCGGCGGCCGTCTGCCTCCCGTGGGTGACAGGACCGGTGCCGGGTGCGGCGGGGTGGTGGTGCCTGGCCGCGCTGGGGGTGGTTCAGATCAGCCTGGCGTACATGCTTTACACGAAGGCCATCCGGCACGTGACGGCGCTGGAGGCGATGTTGATCCCGGCGCTGGAGCCGATCCTCAATCCGGCGCTGGTGTATCTGGTTCACGGGGAGCAGCCGGGTGCTTGGGCGTTGGCGGGGGGCGCGGTCGTGCTGGCGGCCGTGGCCGTCCGTGCGGTGCTGACGGCACGCGGGGGCGTGGAGGCGGTGTGCGGGACGGCCGTGGCGGAGTGAAGGGCTGGCGGGCGCGGGTCCTGGATTGTCCGCGGCTTTGCACGCGAAGCGCGGCGAGAATCTCGCGCAGCCGCTCGGTGGGGAGGCCGACGACGTTGGTGAAGCTGCCTTCGACCTTAAGGACGTAGCGGTCGGCGGTTTCCTGGATGGCATACGCACCGGCCTTGCCGTCGGCCTCGCCGCTGTCGACGTACTGGCGGATCTCTTCTTCGCTCATCTGTTTCATTGTCACCGTGGTGCCGACGCTCTCGGTGATGCGTTCGGCGCTGCGGGTGTCGATGACGCAGACGCCGGTGATGACGACGTGGCGGGAGCCGCTGAGGGTGCGGAGCATGTCGGCGGCGTGCGCTCGGCCGCGGGGCTTGCCGAGGATGCGGGCTTCGAGCGCGACGATGGTGTCGGCGGCGATGATCACGGCGGGGCCGGCCCGTGCGGCAACGTCCTCGGCCTTGGCGGCGGCGAGGCGGATGGCTTCGTCAACGGGATCGGCGCCGGGGCGGACCGACTCGTCGACGTTGGGGGGAACGACGTCGAAGGTGTAGCCCATCTCGGCGAGCAACTGCGCCCGCCGTGGGGAGGCAGAGGCCAGGATCACGCGGGTCTTCCTGTTCATCGTCGTGTCATACTACCTGATGCCGTACAATTACGCCAGATGGCCGATAACTGGTATCGTGGCTTTCTGCATTTGACACTGGCGCCGCACAGTTTACTTGGCAGCGGCAGGCTCGGTGGTGAGCGTGTCGGGCGTCTCGTGGGGAAGCGGCTCGCGGATCATGATGATTTGAAGGGCCTCCTGCTTAAGGATTTCGCCGGAGCTGTCGGCCCATGCTCTCGCTCGGTAGGCGCCCTGTGTGAACTCGACTTCATAAACCGAGTACAAGACCCCGCGAAGCTGAATGTCCGTTTTCCTTGTTACCTTGGCCTCGACCGTGGTGAACTCGAACTTGAGCGGATCGAGCATCTTGAACTGCCAGACTTGCCCGACGTGGGGGCGGGGGAGGGTGCCGATGGCCGTAAACTCGCTGGCGATGAGGTCTTCCTTGGTTACGGGGATAACTCGCTGCTCGACCTGGCCGCCGGCGGTGACCGTCAGGTGGAGCGACCCGCCCTGAACGACGCCCCGGGCCATGCCGAACAGCTTCCCCGACCTGAAGGTGGTATGAAAGGACTGGAGCGCGTTGTCCGGCCGGACGGTGGCGTAGGACTCAATCTCGAGTTTCATGATATCGGCCGGGAAACCAGTGGGAAGGGCGGCCATCGCGGCCAGCGGGTGTTTTCGGAAATCGACCTCCGTCCGCGAGTTGATCTCGCACGTGCCGTCCTGCTTCAGTTGGTACGTCGTTTCGGTCGTGCCGATCCGCGTCTTCTCGTCAGGTGCGAAGATTCCCATGCGATACAGGGGGTGCGACTGCGCATAGGCTCGGATGGAGCCGTATCCGGGGGCGGGCACTGCGAAAAACCGGGGAATGACCTCCCGACGGATGAACAGACCCGCCATGACCAACCAGAAGACGACGATGCTGTAGACGACGATTCGTTTCACGTGTTCCTTCCTCGGAGCCACGCTAATTCTATTCCGGGGCGGGCCGGGTGTCAAATGATGCGCGTCGGCGCTCGCGCCGCCTGCTCCTGTTGACTTCAGAATGGGTTCTGCTATTCTGGCGAACGGCCAAGGAGGAAATCGCGTGTCCGTGAAGGATCGGCTGTTCGACGCCCTGAAGAAGAGCACCGCTGACTACGCGGAAATCCGCTACGAGACCGAGGAGTCCACGTCGCTGGCTTACCGGGGCAAGGAGGTCGAGGTGGCGGGGAGTTCGTCGTTCGGCGGCGGGATCGTGCGGGCGTGCACGCGCGGCGGGTGGGGCACGGTCACGTTCGACTCGCTGGACGGCCTGGATCAGCAGGTGGCGGAGGCGTGCGTTTGCGCGCGCCTGGTAGGCCGGGAGACGACGGATCTGGCGGATGTGGCGCCGGTGGACGCGGAGCGGCGCACGGCGCTCGAACGCGATTTCCGCGGGGTGAGCCTCGACGAGAAGCTGCAGCTGATCGAGTCGTACAACCGGATCGTGCTGGGCGCGGCGCCGGCGATCGAGTCGTCCTACGTCCAGTACGCCGACCGGTTCCGCACCGTCCACTTCGCGTCGACCCGCGGGACGTACTACATGGAGGAACGGCCGTACGTGCTGTGCTTGTTCAACGCGGTGGCCCGCGCCGGGGCGCTGGTGCAACAGGCTCACGACAGTGCGGCGTCGACGACCACGTACGACGCGGTGCTGGGGCTCGAGCCGCTCGTGCGGGAGACGGCCGAGCGCGCCGCCGCCTTGCTCAAGGCGCCCAAGTGCGAGGGCGGGACGTACTCCGTCATCCTCAACCCGAACATGGCCGGGGTGTTCATTCACGAGGCGTTCGGGCACCTGAGCGAGGCGGACTTCCTGTATGAGAACCCGCAGATGCGGGAGATGATGGCTCTCGGCCGCCAGGTGGGGGGCTCTCAGCTGAACGTGATCGACGACGGGTCGATCCCGGGGCACATGGGGACGCAGGCGTTCGACGACGAGGGGACGCCGACGCAGAAGACGTGGCTGATCCGCGAGGGGGTGCTGTCGGGGCACCTTCACTCGCTGGAGACGGCGGCGAAGATGAGCGAGCGGCCGACGGGCAACGCGCGGGCGATCCGCCGGGGCGCGCCGCCCATCTGCCGGATGACGAACACGTACGTGGACAACGGCACGACGCCGGTCGACGAGCTGTTCGCCGGGGTGGACAAGGGGGTCTACGCGTGCGACGCGTACGGCGGGCAGACGGCGCTGGAGATGTTCACGTTTTCGGCGGCGTACGGCCACCGGATCGAGAGCGGGAAGATGGGGGAACTGGTGCGTGACGTGACGCTGCAGGGGAACGTGTTCCAGACGCTGCACTCGATCGACGGGATCGCGAACGACTTGGCGTTCCGGAATAAAGGCGGCGGGTGCGGGAAGGGCGGCCAGTCGCCGCTGCCGGTGGGGATTGATGCGCCGCACCTCCGGATCCGGAACGTCGTGGTCGGCGGTGAGTGAGGGCCTCGATGCGTGAAGTGATGGCCGAAAAAATCAAGGACCGGCTGATCGCGGGCGTGGAACGGGCGCGGCGCGCCGGGGCGTCGGCCGCGCGGATCAGCTTCAACCACGGCGAGGCGACGGACTGCAGCTTCGAGAAAGGCCGCCTGAAGGACACGGGCTCGCACGAGTCGTATTCCTACAGCGTGGATGTCGTGGTGGCGGGGCGCCGGAGCGGGACGTCGGGGAACCGGCTGGAGCACCTGGACGACATGATTGGCCGGGCGCTGGTGCTCGCCAAGGTGGGGAGCGCCGCGCACTTCGAGGCGTTTCCGCCGCCCGGCCAGCCGACGCGGGTGAAGGTGCATTCCGGGCGTACGCTGACGCTCACGCGCGAGAAGATGATCGAGGGGTGCGCGCAGATCGCGGACGCGCTGAAGGCGTACAACCCGGACCTGTTCATCGGGTGCGGCGCCCAGCGCCATGAGTCCGAGGCCCTGCTAGTCACCAGCGGCGGCGTGTGCCACGAGTCGGCGCACACCGGGTGGTCGCTGAGCTCGTGGGCGCAACGGACGGAGGGGAACGACATCCTCTTCGCGGGATACGGGCGCGCGTGGTGCGACCTGAACGAGTTTTATGATCCGGCCGTGATCGGCGACCGGATCCTGACCGACCTGCGCCACGCTGAGAAGACCGTGCCTGCGCCCCGCGGCAAGCTGAAGGCGTTCGTTCCGACGGACGCGATCGGGATGTTTCTGATGCCCATCAGCATGGGGATCAACGGCCGGAACGTGGCTAAGGGGACTTCGCCGCTGGCCGGACGGCTGGGCGAGCGGGTGCTGGCCGAGACCATCACGGTCGTGGACGACCCGCACGTTGATTACTCCACCGGGGCCGCCGAGATCGACGGCTCGGGCATCCGGACGCGGAAGCAGAGCCTGTTCGAGAGCGGCGTGCTGCAGCGCTTCCTTTATGATCTGGACACAGCGGGGCTGGCGGGGGCGGAGCCGACGGGCAACAACGGGTGCAGCGCCTACTGGCCGGTGTTCCGGCCGGGCCGCCGACCGAGCCGCGAGCTTCTTGCCGAGATCGACGATGGCATCTACATCAAGGACCTGATCGGCTTCGGCCAGGGGAACCTGATCAACGGCGATTTCTCGTGCCTGCTCGGGCTGGGGTACCGGGTGCAGAAGGGGGAGATCGTGGGCCGGATCAAGGACACCATGATCGCGGGGAACATCTACGAGTTGCTCGCGCGGAACGTCGAGCTGAGTTCGGACATGAACCACGAGGGCCGGCTGCCGCACGCACTGGTCGAGGGGCTGAGCGTCACGTCGCGGTGATTCAAGCAGGATCGCGGTATTAG
>CAYXNI010000103.1:0-7907 GCA_964466285.1 uncultured Planctomycetota bacterium
CTCGTCGCAGGCTGAGGCTCAGGCTCGAAGAGAGCCTCAGGGTCGAAGACAGGGCGGACTTGGTCGTGTTCAGAAACCTGATCTGAACACGGGCGGGACGCTCATTTCACACTTCATAGGCCAAGCGAGTCGTTTTATGTAAAGTGTTGGTAGGACCCGCGTCCGCCGCGTGTGCGCCAAGAACCACCGGTAAAACAACCTGCGCCTGTTGCTGTTCGCCGGCGCCGGTTCCGCAGCGCGCCAGTTCACTCCCCGAACACCTGCTCCACGTAATCCACCACCCGGTCCGGCGTGCGGACGGCCGGAGGAAGCAGGAGGTGCGCGCTCCTGTCGGTCAGGATGCGCAGCTCGCCCCTGCCAACCTTCAGGCCCTTCGTCGCAAGCTCGCGGTCCTCGAACTTGAGCAGCACGTGGTCCCCGCGCACGCCGAAATACGTGCACCGCCTCGGCTCCAGCCGCACGCGGACGCGATGCTTGGCGATGAGGTTCACGACGGGGACCGGCGGCGGACCGTACCGGTCCTCAAGCTCCGCCTCCGCGGTCCGCACCCCGTCCACCGTCCGCGCGCGCGCCAGCCGCCGGTACGCCTCCATCTTCAGCACGTCGCTGCGAATGTACGCCGACGGGATGAACGCGTCCAGGAGCAGGTCGATGTCGACCTCCGCGTGCTCCTCAATCTCCTCGTGCTTCAGCTCGCGGACCGCCTGCTCAAGCAACCGGCAGTACAGGTCATAGCCGACCGCGGCGATGTGCCCGCTCTGCTCGGCGCCCAGGATGTTCCCCGCCCCGCGGATTTCGAGGTCGCGCATCGCCAGCTTGAAGCCGGACCCGAGCTCGCTGTACTCCTCGATGGCCTTGAGGCGCTTCACCGACGTCTTCGTGATGGGCCGCCCCTCCGGCATCAGCAAGTAGGCGTACGCCCGGTGCTTGTACCGCCCGACCCGCCCGCGAAGCTGGTGCAGGTCGGCCAGGCCGAACGTGTCCGCCTCGTCGATGAAGATCGTGTTCGCGGTGGGAATGTCGAGGCCCGACTCGATGATGGTCGTCGACACCAGCACGTCAGCCTTGCCGGCGACGAAGTCGGCCATCCGCTGTTCGAGCTGGTGCTCGGGCATCTGGCCGTGGGCGACGATCAGCCGCGCCTCCGGGACGATCCGCGCCAGCCGCTGCGCCACCGGCTCAATGTTATATATCCTGTTGTGCACAAAGAACACCTGGCCATCGCGGTTCATCTCCCGCAGGATGGCCTCGCGGATCCGGTGCTCGTCGTACCGGCACACCTCGGTGTGGATGGCCATGCGGTCCTGCGGCGGCGTCGCCAGCGACGAGATGTCCCGGATTCCCAGCAGCGCCATGTGCAGCGTCCGCGGGATCGGCGTGGCCGTCATGGTCAGCACGTCGACGAGGAACCGCAGCCGCTTGAGCCGCTCCTTGTGCTCCACGCCGAACCGCTGCTCCTCGTCGATGATCAGAAGCCCCAGGTCCCGGAACGCCACGTCCGCGCTCAGGAGCCGGTGCGTCCCGATGAGGATGTCGACCCGCCCTGCGGCCACGGTCTCCAGCGTCGCCTTCTGCTCCGCCTTCGTCTTGAACCGGCTGATGCTGTCGACCATGACGGGATAGTCCGCCATCCGCTCGCCGAACGTCCGGTAGTGCTGCTGCGCCAGCACTGTCGTCGGCACCAGAACCGCCACCTGCTTCCCCGCCTCGACCGCCTTGAACGCCGCTCGCATCGCGAGCTCGGTCTTGCCGTAGCCCACGTCCCCGCACAGCAGCCGATCCATCGGGCGGGTCGACTCCATGTCGTGCCTGATGTCCGCCATGGCGTACGTCTGATCATCGGTCTCCGGATAAATGAAGGCGTCCTCGAACTCTTTCATGAGCCGGTCGTCGGCCGGAAACGCCAGCCCGGGAAGCTTCGCGCGGGCCGCCTGGATCTCGAGCAGTTCCACCGCGAGCGACTGCACCGCCTCGCGCGCCGCCGTCTTCCGCTTCTCCCACGCATCGCCACCGACCCTGCTCAGCGCGGGCGCGGCCGTCGATCCGACGTATTTCTGCACCAGGTCGATCTTCGTCGCGGGAACATACAGCCGCACTGCGTCGGCGAACTCCAGGTCGAGAAACTCCTGCATCTCCCCGGCCTTCTCGAACTGCACCAGCCCGCGGTAGCGCGCGATCCCGTGCGTGATATGCACCACGTAGTCGTTCGTCTGCAGCTCGATGAAGCTATCAATCGCCTCGCCGCGCACCCGCCGCTTCAGCTCCCGGTGCTGCGCATACCGGTGGAAAATCTCGTGGTGAGCCAGGAACGCCGTCCGGCCTGTGATGAAGTGGAACCCCCGGCTCAGGTGCCCGATCGCAAACTCGATGTCCGGCGACTTCTCAAGCGCAGTCCCTTCCAGCAGTTCACTCAGCCGCTGCTCCTCCGCCGTGTTGTTGCAGAACACGTAGACTGTGTCGCTGGCCTCGACATACGACCCCAGCTCCTCCGAGACCAGGTTGACCCGCCCCGAGAACCGCTCCGCCGGCGCCGTGTCGAAATTGACCGAGCCGCGGCCCGCCTGCGCCTGCAGAACGCTAGCCTCCACGATCGCGTGCTCGCCGCACGCGCGGATGATCTTCTCGTACGAGAACAGCCGCCGCCCTTCCTCCGCCGCCAGAGCGCGCTCCGCCCGCTCCTGGATCTCCATCGGCTCCACGAGCAGAACCGTCCATTCGCGGGGAACGTACACGAGGAACGACGGCCGCTCGCCGGCCGCCCCCTTGTACATCCCGCTCCCGACCGCCAGCACGCGGGCTTTCGACACCGTCCGAAGCGAACGCTGCGTGCCCGGGTCATACTCGCGGATCGACTCGATCTCGTCGTCGAAGAACTCGAGCCGGATCGGCCGATGCGTGCCATAAGGAAACACGTCCACGATCCCGCCCCGCATCGCGAACTCGCCCGGAAGCTGCGCCACCTCACCGCGCTCGAACCCATGGTCCACGAGCAACTCCGCCAGTTCCTCAGCCTCCAGCTTCTCGCCCACGTGCAGCTCGAGCGCACACTTGAGCAGTTCGTCCGGCGGAACTGCCGGCTGAAGCAGCGCCTGGATCGGCGTGATTACGACCTCGGGATGCTCCGCCGCAGCCGTCTCGCCCGCCTCCCCGGTCTGCCTCGCGTCGGCGTCCGCCCCGCCGTCCTCCCGCTCAAACAGCAATGTGCGCAAAACGCCCAGCCGCTCCCCGAACACCTCGTGGTTGATCAGTTCTTCTTCGTCCGGCAACGTGTCCCACGCCGGAAACAACATGGGCCGAATCTCGGAGAAAAGCCGGAAGTCGGACGCGAAATCGTCCGCCGTCTCCACGCTCGACGTGATGACGAGAATCCCCGAAGGAAGCCTCTGGCACAGCCCCGCCGCCAGATAGGCGCACGATGACCCCCAGAGCCCGCCGACTGCTACCCGTGGGGCAACTCCCCTCTGAGCGGTCGCCAGGCCCTCAACCACCCGCGATAGTTCGCCGCTGCGAACGATTGGGGCCAACAAATCCATTGGCATGGATTATAGCCCCGCCCCGCCCCGCCCGCAAGCGCAGCGAGACTTGCCGGGCGAGACTTGCCAGCGGACAGCGGACAGTCACGCTTGAATGGAACGGACCATCCGGCTATAATACGAGCGTCAACCTGATCAGGAGCGAACGCAGTGGCGAACACCTATGCCGCGATAACTAAGCACGTCGGCGAATGGTGGATCGGTTGGATTGAGGAGGTGCCGGGCGTCAACTGCCAGGAACCCTCGCGCGAGGAACTTCTCGAAAGCCTGCGCGTGACGCTCCGTGAAGCCCTCGACTTCAATCGCGAGGAAGCCATTCGAGCGGCTGCCTCCGACTATCGCGAAGAACCCGTCAGCCTATGAAGCGCACAGAACTGCTCAAGCACCTGCGCGAGCAAGGATGCGTTTTCCTTCGCGAGGGCGCTCGCCACTCATGGTGGCTCAACCGGCCAAACAACCGGCGCTCCGCCGTACCACGACACAACTAAATCGCCGACCAACTCGCCCGCAAGATCTGCAAGGACCTCGGAATACCCTTCATGCGATAGTGTGACCGACATGACGACAACGGTCATGACATCTATCCCTTATGCATGATCTGGCTGCAAGGCGGATAGGCAACAGACAAGCTATGGCTCCTCTAAACTGTACCGCGTCACACTGTCGGAGCAGGGACTGTCCAAGTTCGCGGCCGGGTTGTCTTCCCCGCAGGAAACAGACCGTGCGCCGGGTATACAAGAACAGGTGAAAACAGGTGGCCTGCGCCCCGCCGGAATGGTAACATTGTGCTATGAGCGAAATCTCCTACGACGGCTATCCGGAACTGATTGCGCGCCTCGACGCCGCCCGGCGCTCCTGCGCCCGCACCTACATCGCCGAGAACATCCTCAAGTTCATCACCGTCTTCTGCGGCTCGCTCCTCATGCTCACACTGATCGCGGCTCTCGGCACGCTCTCTCCATGGATCCGATGGACGGCGCTCCTGTTGCTCGCCGCACTCCTCCTCGGCGGAGCCATCCTCTTCATCTTCAAGCCGCTCTTCCGCCAGTGGACCGACGAGGAAATCGCCGTCCGCGTCGAGTCCCGCTTCCCCCACGTCGAAAACGCCCTGATCAACTCGATTCAACTGGCGAACGACCCGATGGCGACCCAACACGCATTTGTCGCCCGACTGGTGAGTCGCACCGAACGCGACACGCGCGGCATCCGTTTCGCCGATGCAATCGAGCGACGCGGCCTGTTGCGCTTCGGCCTCGCCGCGGGCGCCGTTGTCGTCGGCCTGACGGTCTACGCGGTCTTCTGGGGCGATGTCTTCGGCCGCGCGCTCCAGCAGATCGCACGGCCCGACGCCCGACTGCGCGAAGTCGGCAGCGCGAGCATCCTCGACCTCAAGCCTGGCTCAACCGTTGTCGTCGCCGGCGATCCGGTACAGGTCATCGTTCAATACCAAACACTCCGGGACGCCGAGCTCGACGCCTCCATCACCTGCCGGCCCACGGATGCCTCCGCTATCACCCGCGAGATGAAGCCGCTCGAATCCGACAAGTTCACCTTCACTTTCCCCGAGGTCCGAGCGCCCTTCGATTACCACGTCACCGTCGGCGGCACCGAGTCGGACAGCTTTCACATCTCCGTCACCGAACGCCCCGCTGTCACTCGGATCGATCTGTCCTGCCAGTTCCCCGCCTACAGCGGCCTTCAACCCCAGGTGGAAAACGACTCTCTCGGCGACATCAAGGCGCTCACGGGCGCCCGCGCCACCCTCCGCGTCACGGCCAGCAAGCCCATCAAGAGCGGCTCCATCGACGGCTACGGTTACAACCCCTCGCTGCACGTCGACAAGGAGAACCCTCGGCTCCTGACCGGCGAGCTCACCGTCACGCAGAGCGGCAGCTACACCATCCGGCTCCTTGACCGCGAAGGAAACGAGAACCGCTCACCGGCCATCCACCGCATCACCGCCCTGCCCGACCAGCCCCCGACCGTCCGTCTCGTCCTGCCCGGCAAGGACATCACCGCAGAACCGGGCGACAAAATCAACATCGCCTTCCAGGCCGCCGACGACTATCGCATCGTCTCCGCCGAGTTCATCGTCCGGCGACAACACTCCTCCGATCCCACCGCCCCCGCCGCCGCGTGGAACCAGTTCACAGACCCACGCAACGCCCAGGGCACTCACCCCCTCTTCCTCGATCCGAAAGAATACAAGCCCGGCGACGTCCTCGAATACTACGTCCGCGTCGCCGACAACTGCCCCGTCCCCGGCGCCGCCGCCGGCCAGGCCGCCCAGACCCCCACGTTCCTCATCAAAGTTCTCGACAAGGCCAAGCTCGCCGAAGAAAAAATCCAGAACCTCCAAGACTGGGCCGAACGCCTCCGCAAAGTGCTCGACCAGGAGCTCGCCGTCCGCGCATCTGCAGCCGCACTCGACCGCGAGGACGACCCCGGCCGCCTCGCCGCCGCCGCCGATCCGCTCGCCCAGACCCAGGCCGCCGCACGCACCGACACGCTCAAGATCATCGGCGACATCCAGCCCAACGAAACCGACACCCGCCGCGTCAAGGAAGTCCTCACCGCCCTCGCCCACAACGAAATGGCCAACGCCGTCCGCCACGCCGAGACAATGAAGGCGGCTCCGGCACTCGACGAAAAGAAGAAAGACCTCGCGGCGTTCGAGAAGAACGTCGACGCGGCCATCGCCGTCCTCCGCAAAATCCTCGACATCCTCCCCAAGATGGAAGAACAGGCGAAGAAGCAGGCCGACGAGGACAAGGGCGTCGACCTGTCCAACGACGCAAAGGAGAAGCTCAAGGACCTTGAACGCGGCCTCAAAGACTTCATCGAAGAGCAGAAGAAGGTCATCGACGCCACCCAGGAGCTCGCGCAGAAGAACGTCGACGACTTCACCAAGGAGGACGACAAGAAGCTCAAGGACCTCGCCGCCACCGAGGACAAGTGGTCCCAGTTCCTCCTCGAAAAACACACCGACCTCAGCAAGCTCCCCGAGCAGGACCTCGCCAACTCCACACTCCTCAAAGACCTCATCGAAGTCCAGAGCGAAGTCCAGATGGCCAAGGACGCTCTCGGCCAGAAAGCCGCCGAGATCGCCACCGCACTCGAAGACAACGGCCTCGAAATGGCGAAGGACCTCACCACCCACATCGAAAAGTGGCTCCCCGACACCCCCGACCGCGACCAGTGGAAGATGGAAGAGATGCTCGGCGAAAACAGCGCCCCCATGGCTGAACTCCCCAAGGAACTCGAAGACCTCGTCGGCGACCTCATGGAGCAGGAAGAAGATCTCATGCAGGACGCAGAGGACGCCACCGCCGGCTACGCCGACAGCCTCGACAAGGGCGCCGGGTGGGACGCCATGGACGGCCCCATCAGCAACATGAGCGCCCAGGGCGTCACCGGCAACCGCCTTCCCAACCAGAGCGAGATCGGCGGCCGCTCTGGCGAAGGCCGGTCCGGAAAATCATCCGGCGAGTTCGTCGGCGAGGACGCCGTCGGCAAGGGCGGCCGCGTGACCCCCACCCGCCTCACGCCCGACGCCTACGAGAAGGGCCAGATCAACGACACCAGCAAAGACCCGGCCGGCGGCTCGACCGGCGGCGGCAAGGCCAGCGGCGCGGGCGCCGGCGGGCTCGAAGGCCCCGTCCCTCCGCAGGTCGAAGCCAGGCTCAAAGGCCTCGCCGCCAAGCAGGCCGAACTCCGCAACAAGGCCGAAAAGATCGACGCCAAGTTCAAAGTCATGAGCTGGCCCTCACCCTTCGAGGAAACCGTCAAGGCCATGAAACAGGCCGAAGACGACCTCCGCGGCGGCCGCTACCAGAACGTACTCCGCCAGCGCCCCATCATCCTCAAGAACCTCAAGGACACCCGCCTGTTCCTCCAGGAACAGGTCCGCATCAGCAAAGACTCCTCCAGCCCCCTCCCCCACAACCTGCAAGACGAAATCCTCGATGCGAGCGAAGGCGCCGCACCGCGGGGCTACGAGCAGCTGCTCAAGGACTACTACAAGAGTATCTCGCAGCAGAACCGCTGACCGCCGAAGCGGCCGCCTTCCACTTGGAATTCCCGCGCTGGTCGTGTACAATCGTATTGGTCTCCAAAAGGCGGGCGAATCCCATTCCCGTGCGAGGGAATTGACATGGTTATCATGCTCCTGGTCGCTGCGGCCCTGTTCGCCATCGCGTACGTCTTCTACGGCCGGTTCCTGAATCGGCGCTTCGACATCGATGACGCCCGCCCGACCCCTAGCCACACCGACTACGACGGCGTCGACCGTGTCCCGGCGAACAAGGCCGTCCTGCTCGGCCACCATTTCTCCTCCATCGCGGGCGCCGGCCCCATCGTCGGCCCCATCATCGC
>CAYXNI010000104.1:0-7847 GCA_964466285.1 uncultured Planctomycetota bacterium
TGGGCCACGAGTTCTGCGGCCGCGTGGCCGAACTCGGTCCCGGCGTCGAGGCGTTCAAGGTCGGCGACTTGGTCGTGGCCGATCCGGTCTTCCCGTGCGGCACGTGTCCGCTGTGCGGGGCGGGGCGCTTCAACAACTGCCTGCGTCTCAAGGTGCTGGGGCTTGACTGTGCGGGAGCGCTCGCGGAACGGGTGGTCGTGGACGCGAGGAACGTCTTCGCGCTGCTGGGCACGGTTCAGCCGAGGCACGCGATCATGGCCGAGCTGTACGCCGTGGCCGTGCACGCCTCCCACATCACGAAGATTGAGACAGGCGACGTGGTGGTCATTCTGGGCGCGGGGCGGCTCGGGCTGTCGCTGCTCGACGTGATGCGGCAGAGCGAGGCAGGGAAGATCATCTCGGTGGACATCCTCGACGGTCGCCTGGCCGTCGCACGCAAGATCGGAGCCGATCTGGTGCTGAACGCCCGGACGGCCGACCCGGTCGCCGCGGTGATGGACTTGACGGACGGGCTGGGCGCCGACAAGGTGATCGAGGCGGTCGGCCAGGCGACTCCGGTTCCGGGCAGGAAGCCGCCGATGCAGATGGCTGTCCAGATGCTCCGGCCCGGCGGTCAGATCACGGCGATGGGGCAGCCCGAGGAAGAGGAGCCCTTCGCATGGCGCCTGCTGGTCTTGAAAGAGGCGGCGATCGTAACCTCGCGGCTGAACCTGGGCGACCTGCCGCGCGCCGTGGCGCTCATGGCCGACGGACGCCTTCACCCCGGCGACATCATCACCCACACCATCGGCCCCGACGAGGTCGGCCGCGGCTTCGAGATGATGCATTCCGAGCCGGAGCGCGTCATCAAGATCGTGGTGGACATGGACGATGGACTATGGACTATGGACAAGGGACAGAAGGCAAAAGGGACCAGGGGAAACGGGCGGGGGAATGCAAAAGGCGAATGACCAAAGCACCATGCCCAATGTCCGGAATCCGGACTTGACCACAGGCGGAACGCCCGTGCCACGGGGTGGCCGCGCGGCATCTCCTGACGCCGCCGACCGGCGCGCGCCGGAATCCGGCTTGCCGGAGTTGGCAGATCGCCCAAAGTGTGGTATACTCGTCATGCAATGAAGGTTCTTTGACAAGTGGGGGCGACTTGGTATCGACCGGACAATCCGAGGTTCGAGTCGCGTGTCGAGGTTGTCAGGAGGCCTCGTAAAACACCTGGCACCAATCAATAAGTGCGGATACTAATCTGCGCATGGCCGCCTAAGCGGCCACTGGCTGCATAAACAGCCACGTCTACGCGGTCTTGCCTGCGGGACCGCGGCAGACGACAAGCCAGCAGGCTGGCCCGACGCTGTTCCTCGACAGGCCGAGGGCGAGAAAATCGTTGAGGATGCCGACGCAATATCCCGTTCATCGGAGCTTGCGAAGGCGAGACTTGGCGGTTCGCCGCCGGGACAAATGGTGAGCTACACACGTAGAAGCTTGAGTTGAGATGTCACGGGACGGGGGTTCGATTCCCCCCGCCTCCACCATTCCCGACCGGCTCTAACTCTTGTTGTCATAGTCGGTTGCGAAATCAGCCCCATCCTTCCCTTTTCCCCGTTGCACACGCGTTGCACACGGATCGTCGCCGTTAAGGGCGTCTCCGAGTGTCTCGGCGACGGCATTCAGGGCATCCGGGCGGACTTTCGCATAGATGTTCATCGTGATCCGCGGATCAGAATGTCGCATCATCCTCTGAGCGACCTTGGCGTTCGCTCCAGATTCCACGATGAGTGTACCGAACGTGGTCCGCAGGGCGTGGAAGTCCACCACTCCCTCGTCCGTTTCTTTCGGAATGCCCGCCAGCGTCAGGTCGTACTCCAGTGTCCTGGCGGGATGGCTCAGCACTCCAAATACCAAATCCGATGGCCCCTTGCCGGTGCATGATGCAGCCAGACGATCGACGAGGCCGGCAGGAATGGGTTGGAATCCACCCTTCCGGTTCTTGGTCATCCGCTGCTCAATGACCATATGATCGCCAGCATACACCGGTCGGTTTCTAGGCCGAAGGATCTGATTCGCTCACTGATGGCATAGGCTGTTGGCAAGTTGGTGGCCGGGATCGTCCCAACGGTCCCGGCTGACCAACGCGCCGCAAAGGCCGAGGTGAGTCGATGAAGAGAATCTATGTGAGGGATCTCGAAGACAGCGTGCTGCCTATGTTCATAATGCAGTTGCATGACTGTGCCTGTGTTATTTGGTAGAATATAGACAGTAGAGCGATTAAGTCGCTTAGAGTAAGTTGCGTCGACACTACAACGCACGCACAACATTGATATTAGGAGTTACTAAATGAGTACTGAGACAATGAAGGCTGATGCTGACGATACCAATCCTTATCTGCTGCACAATATGTCCCGCTGCGAGTGGCCGCCGGACTGGAGGTTCCGCAGGGCCAGGTATCGGTTCTTCGACGAAGTGCCGCGGGACGCAGGTGTCGATGACGAACTGATCGATGCGGCGGTGAAAGTACTCAAAGCCCACGAGTACAAGGGGCGTAGGGGGACTGATCTCCTCCGGAAGTCCTGTCCCGAGATCGTCGCCGCATTCGATCTTTATGAACAGAGGAGCCACAAGCACATGCGGAATCTGATAGAGGCCGCACTCATATCTTGCGTCGAGAGGATGGAACCCCGCAATCCCAGGGCGCCGAAAGCTAAGGGCCCGGCCCAAAGGGGCCGAAATGCATCCTGTGCATCGATTACCTCCTTCCTCATAAGAAGTTATGGAACATCCGGAGCGCCACAGCGTCCTCGTGCGCCTCATGGTGAAGAGGGAAGGGGTGGTGAAGCGGTGCGTAAGGGGTGAAAGGTGGTGCCAGACGCCCGAAATCAGCGTAGGTACAGTTTAGGGTACAGTTTTCGGGCCTTCGACCCCCGGGCTTCATGCCCCGACGAAGAGACGGCTCTCGCTGGGGGCTACGGCTTCGAGCTCGCGTCCGTCCCGCAGCCCTTCGAGAACAGCTTGCACACTTTGCAGTTGCGAGGGTTGAGGACGCCGCTGGCAGACAGCGCGATGCCGGCGACCCCGCCCACCAGTATCCCGATCAGCAGCCCGAACACAAAACGCATGCTACACCTCTTTGTGACAGTTTCCCCCGGCCTTGCTGGCATGATACTGATGCTCCAGCGGGAAGTCAACAAGCCTTGGTCCGCAACCGTCGTGGTGAAAGGGACGCATTACCCCAGCCCGTCCGGGCGGGGATCGTGGCGATGGTGAAGTCGGTTCAAGGGGACGAGTGACACGTGACGGGTGATGGGAGGAGCGCGGGAGCAGGCGGGCATGGGAGCATGGGGGCGAGGTGTTTCGTGTTCCGGGCGAAGGAATGACCTTGACTTTGCGGATGGGCAGGCGTACCGTGCGCGAAGCCGAAGACGGTAGACGGTTGACCGTTGATTGTGAGGAAGCAGGAAGCGACGGGGTTCCAGGAGGTGCTAATGACAACGACGAAACGGTTTGGTACGGACGCCAAGTTCAGTCTCCCGCCGAAAGACATGCAATGGTGGCGGGAGGCGCGTTTCGGTATGTTCATCCACTGGGGTGTTTATGCAATTCCCGCCAAAGGCGAGTGGGTGATGTGGAGTGATCAGATTCCGTTTCGGGAATACCGCAAACTGGCGGACCAGTTCAATCCGCGGAAATTCGATGCGGGTGCGTGGGCAGCTTGCGCGCGTGATGCCGGAATGAAGTACATGGTCCTGACAACCCGTCACCATGACGGCTTCTGCCTGTTTGACAGCCACGTCAGCGACTTCACAAGCGTAAAGACCGCCGCAAAACGCGATTTCATCGCGGAGTATGTCGTGGCGTGCCGCAAGGCGGGACTCAAGGTGGGATTCTACTACTCGCCGCTGGACTGGCGATTTCCGGGCTATTTCTTCCCGAACCTGTACCGCGAGAGCGCGGAAGCCATGAAACAGCAGACCTACGGCCAAGTGCGCGAATTGCTGACCCACTACGGCAAGATCGACATCCTCTGGTTCGATGGCGGCGGCGACGACTGGCTCGGCTTCGGAGGGATTGAGTGGGGCGGCGACAAGCCGGGCTGGCACGGTCGCGATTCAAAGTGGCCCCAGACGGAACATTTCAAGGGACCGCCACTCTGGGAGCCGGAGAGGCTTTATGCCATGATCCGCAAGCTACAGCCGAAGATCGTGATGAACGATCGCGCAGGGAGCCCCGGCATTGGTTGGAGCGGCGATTTCGGAACGCCGGAGGGACGGATCGGTGAATTCAACACAACACGCGCCTGGGAGACCTGTGACACCCTGGCAGGATCGTGGGGCTATTGCCGGGGCAGTACCATGCGTTCCCTGCGGAATTGCATCCAGATGCTTGTGAACTGCGCAATGCGGGACGGGAACCTCCTCCTCAACGTGGGCCCCACAGCCGATGGCGAGATCGAACCGCGCCAGGTTCGGCGACTGGGAGAGGTGGGCCAGTGGCTGGAACGGTACGGCGAGAGCATCTATGCCACGCGCGGCGGACCGATCACTCCGCAAGCTTGGGGCGGAACCACGCAACGCGGGAATCGCATCTACGTGCACGTGCTCGACTGGACGGAGGACGCGATTCTTCTGCCGCCGATCAAGCAGAAGGTCAGGATGAGTCACGCACTGACCTGCCGCTCCGCCGATGTCAAGGTCGGCAAGGACGGCATACGCATCCGTGTCTCGCAAAGAGACCGGCAGGCGCCCGATACGATCATTGTGTTGGAGACCGAGGGAGAGGTAAGCCCAACAGGAGAAGGAGGAGGTTATGAGTAGGTGCACTAGTTTGACCGCCGTTGTGCTGGGACTGGCGCTTGTTGTGTGCTGCCTGGAAGTTGCCGCCTTGGCCGACAACCCGCCGAAACTGCTCCCGACGCCGAAGTCCATCAAGATCACCGGGGGTGAAATGCCGCTCACGGCGGCGACACGCATCGTGGCGACGGATCCGAAGTTGATGCCGCTTGCCAAGATCTTCTCCGGCGAACTGCTCACCATGACGCAGATCCGGATGGAGCCGGTCGAGGGCAAGGCCGAGGAGGCCAAGGCGGGTGACATCGTCCTCAAGATCAACCCAAAGCTTCGCGCTGATAGCGAGATCCTGACGGTTCAGGACCGGGAAGTGAAGAGGGTCAGGGACTACGCGCACACGATCGACATCGGCGACACGTGCGCCGTGGAAGGCTGGGACTACCGGTCGGTCTGCGAAGGAACCTCCACACTCCTGCAGGCGGTGATCGTGGGCGACGGGAAGGCCGCTCTTCCGAAGATGGCGATCAAGGACTGGCCGTTCGCCGACTACACGAGCACCATGATCGACTGCGCCCGGCAGGATGTCTCGCTGAACGCGCTCAGGACGTGCGTGATTGCGTCGCGTTTCTGGAAGGTCAGGTACCTGCACCTGCACCTGTCCGACGAGAGCGCCATGATGTTCCCGCTGAGGAAGTACCCCCAGGCGGGCAAGTACAACGGGGCCATCAACAACGGCGACATACCGAAGGTCTGGGACCGCGAGGAACTGATCGAGCTCGTCAAATATGCCGAGGATCGCGGGGTGGCGCTGGTGCCGGAGCTCGAGACACCCGGACACTGCGGCTGCTACCAGGCCGCGCTGCAACCGGCACTGGGCGACTGCAATTACCGGATGATGGACATCGCCGATGACAGCATCTACCCGCACCTGGAAGAGATCATCAACGACATGTGTGACGTCTTCACGAGCTCACCATACTTCCATATCGGCGGCGACGAGATCCAGGTGGACGGCCTCAGGGGCGCGGCCCACACGAAGGAGTACCTGAAGGCCCACCACATGCGGGAGCCCGACAAAGGCGGAATGGACGACCTGCTCAAGCAGCACGTCCTGAGGCTGAACGAGTTCATCAAGAAGCGCGGCAAGAAGACGATCTACTGGGGCGGCTACCAGGGCCCGCCGCAGGATCCCGAGATGAAGGACTGCATCGTCTACTCGTGGTACAAGGGAGCACAGGATGCGGTGGACAAGGGCATGACGATCATTTCGGTGCCGTGGGGGATCGTCGGGCCGCGGTGGAAGTGGAACATCTTCAGTTGCAACGACGACCAACTCAAGCGGACCGACAGCGTCCTGGGGGGCTGCCGGGTGGCATGGGAGAACGACGCCGAGACCTACGCCAATGTCATCATCTACATGAAATCACTGGTGAACTCCACGTGGACGGACTGTCGTCCGGAAGGCACGTGGGCCGTGGACCCGGCCCCGAAGAGCGAGGAGGATCTGCAGGCGCGAGCGAAGGCGTGCGACGTGCAATTGGCCAGGCTTCTGCAGCCGGTCACGTTCAAGGGAGAAGGCGATGTGGCGGACGGCCGGTATACCGGCCCGCTGACGGTCACGTTCCCGGGCAAGGTTCCGGCCGGGTGCACCATTCACTACACGATGGACGGGACGACTCCGACACTGAAATCCCCCGCCTATGACGGGCCGTTCAAAGTCACTGGAACGCTGCGCCCCCGCGCGGTGATCTTCGACAACAAGTCCGGCGATCCGATCAGCGGGTATATCCTGGGGCCAAAACTGGCCTACCGCGGATTCGAGCAGAGCCTGTCTACAGGCAAGCCCGTCGAGGCCAGCGGATCCAAGAATCCGCAGGAGACGGCTGAGATGGCCGCCGACGGATGGGTAGACATATCCCAGTTCTGGGGTTCGATCCCGGCGCCACAGTGGTGGAAGGTGGATCTCCAGAAGGAATATCAGATAGATCGCGTCCAGGTGGTCCCGTACTGGGACAACAAACGCTACTATCAGTACACCGTCGAGGTGTCCACGGACGGCAAGGACTGGCGGCGGGTTGTTGACGCCAGCAAGAACGCGGAAGTCGGAACCGAGAAAGGCTACCTGCACAAGTTCGAGCCGACGAAAGCCCGTTATGTGAAGGTGAACATGCTCAAGAACAGCGACAACCCGGCCGTGCACCTCGTGGAGGTGCGGGCGTACGAGGCGGGAAAGTAGCCTGGAGGTCCCCTGGAAAGAGGCGCCGCGATGAGAGTCGCGGATAACGCGACATCGTGTTCGTTTCCAAGAGGGTGGTCATCTTTTGTAAGGGGTTCTTCTATGTCGACCCAACACGCGTGGCAGCGTGGTGCGGCAGTTCACCCTCATAGCGGGTGGGGCACGTTGTCACGGGTCACTTGAAAACCGGCCACCGAGGGTCACTTTGATTAGGCCACCTGATATGTCATAACTGTGCCAAGCATAACACCGGCCCTGCTATCAAGGTGCCCCCGCCCCAAGGGGTTAGGAGAGGCACCTTGATAGCAGGGTTGTGAGTTACGTCATTTACCCTGGCCTAATTCCAGGTGACCCCAAGTGGCCTAATTCAGGTGACCCTTGACAGCATGTTTTGGGGGCAAGCCACTTCAGCCCATTCCCGGACATCAGGTAGTCATCCGGGGAGGTATCTCCGAGCCACGAGAAGAGGTGGGCCGGCATATCCGGCCGGGTGGAAGGGCTCCGAAGTCATGGAAGGCAAGGGAAAGGCTCCCGGAATGTCTGGTGGGTCCCACGTTTGCCGGATTCTCTCATAACGAGTGGTACAGTTTCCAGGGGGCAGACCATAACTTCGGCAGGACCGTGCCCGGACCCTCGCGTGAAGAGCCCGGGCAGGTTGATTGGGCAGGTCAATTACTCCCGCTGCTGGTGGCGTTGTCATCCTGCTTGGATGTGCACGCCGGCAATTTGTGCTGCGTGATCTCTGGCAGGCTCGCATTTTCCCGAACGAGGCGTCGTGCCTGCGGCTGGTGACCGCGCTGGCCATCGAGCAAAGCGAAGAGTGGCAAGACCGC
>CAYXNI010000105.1:0-7844 GCA_964466285.1 uncultured Planctomycetota bacterium
GAATCTCTGACAGGATTTACAGGATGGACTGGATTCCTTTGGTCATTCATCCCGGCTATCCTGTCAATCCTGTCCAAACTCTTCAGAAGAAGAAGGTTTTGCCAGCCTGTAGTACTTGCCCGCCTGTAGTACGAAGAGGGCGAATGAGCCGGGACCGAAGTGAGAAGCTCTTCAGATGAGCGGGTTAATGACGGTGCCGGTGGGGATCTTAGGATAGAAATAGGTGGACTTCGGCGGCATCTTGCCGCCGGCGAAGGCGACCGCCTCGACCTCGTCGATGCGGGTGGGGTTGAGGAGCGCGGCGAATTGCGCGTCGCCGCTGTTGACGGCGTCGATGCACTCGGCGGCGCTCTGCACGTATCTGACGGGGCCGCCCTTCTCCCAGGTCTCAGGGCTCATCTGCAGGAGGCCGGCGAAGATCTCGTGATGCAGGATGTGGGCGTCGAGCTTGCTGCCAACTCCGTCGGCTTCACGCCGCCCCATCTTGCGAACGAGGATGCGCGAGCCGTCGCGGGTCACGATGGCGAACGCGTGGCGCTCGGCCAGCTGCGCCAGGCGCTCGAGGATGGCCGGCGCGTCCAGCGGGACTTCTTCGAGTTCGAAATCCTCCGCCGCCTTCTCGAAGAACGCCTGAGCCTTGAAATGCCTGACCCCGGTGACGAGGCGGTGGGTGGCGCGGATACTCAGGCCGGGGTCGGCGGTCGCCACGAACGCGGCGGCGACGAATTCGTATGGTTCATCGAACGTGGGGACTTTTCGGACGGGGCGCATGAGGTCGCGATAGGTGACGGCGGTTTCGTAGCGGTGATGGCCGTCGGCGACGACAATGCGGTGGGGCGCCATGGCGTCAATGAGTTTGTGGATGAGCCTGGGGTGATAGACTGCCCGGAGGACGTTTCGGACGCCGTCCATTCCGGTGCCTTGTGCGATGGGGTCAACCTCGGCCATCTGTTCGAGGATGGGCCTCACGGCTCCGTCGTCGCGATACAGGCCGAAGACCTGGCACATGTTCATTCTGGTGGCCTTGATCAGCGCCAGGCGGTCGGCTTTCGGACCGGGCATCGTCTGCTCGTGCGGGAAGACGTATCCCCTGCCGAACGCTTCGACCCGGAGCCGGGCCACGAACGCACGGCGACACCTGCTCTCGCCGTTCAACTCGAATTCCTGGTCCAGGAGATATACGGCCGGGGCCTGGTCCTGGAGGAGTGTTTCGTCTATGAGCCAGTCGTCCAGGAGTTTCGCCGCGGGGGCGTATGCTTCCGGGGTTTCGTTTTCAGGCCGGTCGGCGTTAGGTTGCGGTTCGCGGAGAATCAGTTGCACGGCGTTGCGGTCGGACCGGTCGCGCAGGGCCTTGTAGTCGGCCGGGGAGATGACGTCGTACGGCGGGGCAAGAACGGGCGAAAGGTCACCGTATCGTTCGTCGTTGTAACGTATGCCACGGAACGGCTTGATTTCGGCCAATGGGAGCTCCGAAAAGACAGTGGGGATGCAGGAGGCAATAAGCCGGGTTCTGTGGGCTCGGGGCCTTGCGGCCGCGTGCCTGGCGGCCATTCATCTGGGACGAACGTTGCCGTTCGCCTCAAGCGGCCTACCCGGGAATGTGCCATGAAGCGGCGTGAGGGGATCGCTCTCTTCCCATATTTGGCCTTGCTCCCGGCGGGGTTTGGCGAGCCGGCACGTCACCGTGCCGCTGGTGGGCTCTTACCCCACCTTTTCACCCTTACTCCTGTTCCGCCGGCCTTCAGAGAAGGCCTTGGCGGTCTTCGGAGCGGTATGCTTTCTGTTCCACTTTCCCTGGGCTTTCGCCCGGTGGGCGTTACCCACCGCCGTGATCCCTGGAGCCCGGACTTTCCTCCAGCGCTACGCGCGCAGGCGGTCGCCTCGCCTCCAACATCCGAACTGTCAAAGAACCGCAACCTCGTCACAGTGTAACCCATCAGTCACGGCGCGTCAAGTCGGCGCGCACAATGCGGTGCCGAATCCGGAGAGCGGCGAGCCCGCCGAATTGTCTCTTGAAACAGGGCTTTGCACGGGCTACCATGCTTGCGACAATTGAGTGCAGGAAGGGAGGATCTCATGCAAATCCTGGAGAGGCTGTTCAAGCTGCGTGAGAACAAGACGACGGTCTCGACCGAGCTTCGCGGCGGGCTTGTGACGTTCCTGACCATGTCGTACATCATTTTTGTGCAGCCGGCCATCCTCTCGAGCACGGGGTTGAGCTGGCACACGGTGTTTGTGGCGACGTGCGTCGCGAGTGCGGTCAGCACAGTGCTGATGGCGTTGTTCTCCAACTACCCGATCGCGCTGGCTCCGGCGATGGGGCACAACATGGTATTCGTGATGTACTGCATGGATGGCACGATCAACTGGCAGACCGGACTCGGGGCGCTGGTCATCTCGGGCACGATTTTCATCGTTTTCTCGTTCTGGGGGCTCCGGGAAAAGGTCATCCACGTTATCCCGAGTTCGCTCAAGCACGCGATTGCGGTGGGCATCGGACTTCTCATCGCATTCCTGGGGTTTCAGTGGTCAGGCCTGATGGTGGCCCATCCGAACGTGCTTGTGAAGCTTGGCAACCTTCATTCGACGCCCGTCCTGCTGTCCATCGGCGGGCTGCTGCTGACCGCGGCCCTTGTTGCGCTGCGCGTCAGGGGAGCGATCCTCATCGGGATCGTCGTTACCGCTCTTGTCGGAATCCCGTTGGGGATAACGTCGACCAAACAGGTGGCCAAGGGGATACTCACCAGGCCGCCCGACCCGATGAAGACGGTCGCCATCCTGCCCGTCCGGGCGCCGGGATTGCCTGCCGGCGAGGTGGACGCGATTTCCTCCAGCCTGGACCGGGCAGTGCGGGAACACTACGCGGAGGATAAGTTGATCCCCTCGGCGGACGTCCAGCGGAGCCTGTACGGGATGTTTGCTGAGCCGGGTGCGAAACTTCCCGCGGAGCTGATCTCGAGAATGGAAAGCGCAGGCCTCCGCCCTGGGATCATCATTCTGACGTGGGTGGGAAAGGAGGAGGGGCGCCCCCCTGCCCTGCGGGTCAACGCCTACACAGTCCAGCAGAACAAGACATGGCGCGAATATCCGGCGCTGGCCTGGCCGGCGTCGCCGAAACAACTTGAGCACTACGCAAAGGACATGGCGCTGGGCCTGCCAGATCACGACGGCCTGTTCAAGATGGACGTGCTGGGGGCGCTCAGGCTGGGCCTGATCCAGGTGATTTTTGTGTTCTTCTTTCTTGACATGTTTGACACGATCGGAACCCTGATCGGGGTATCTCAGCAGGCGGGCCTCCTGGTGGACGGGAAGCTGCCGCGGGCGCGCGGGGCGCTGTTGGCCGACGCGTGCGGCACGGTGATCGGTGCAGTGACGGGCACGTCGACGATCACAAGCTACGTGGAGAGTTCGGCGGGCGTGGCGGAGGGCGCCCGCACTGGCCTGGCGAACCTGATCCCCGCGGCCCTGTTCATCGTAGCCCTGTTCTTCGCGCCCGTGGTCCAGATGATCGGCGGAGAATGCGTAATCCGTGGAGAGTACGGGGACCTTCATCTCCACCCGGCCGTCGCACCGATCCTGATCCTGATCGGGAGCATCATGCTGAGGAACGTCGTTCACATCGTGTGGACAGATGCCACGGAAGCGCTGCCGGCGTTTCTATCCATCACCGTGATGCTCACGTTCAGCATTACGGAAGGCATTTCGTTCGGGTTCATCAGCTACTGTTTCCTGAAGCTGATCACCGGCCGAGGACGCGAAGTTCACTGGCTGCTGTATCTGTTCTCGGTCTTGTTCATCGTCCGATACGTGGTCGTGGGCACTTGAGGCGGAAAGCATGGCTGATCCCTTCCTGTTCGCAGATCCCCTGATGTTCAAGGTGTACCTCTCGTTTTGCCTTGTGACGGGGATTGTGATGTGTTTCTACGGGTATCGTGCATTCCGGCTGATCCTGGCGTTGCTGGGGGTGGTGCTCGGGGGGTATGCGGCCGGTGTGATGGGGTATCATTTGTCGGACGGCAACTTGGCGGTGATGGCATTCTGCGGGCTGACCGGCTCGCTGCTGGGCGGGGTGCTGCTGGTCGCGCTTTATCTCCTGGGGGTTTTCGTGTATGGCGCGGTGTTCGGCACGGCAGTTGGGGCGGCGCTCGTTCTCGGCGCGAGCGAGCACATTAGAGCCATCGTTGTGGTGGCCCTGGCGGTAATCGGGGGCGTGGCCGCCCTGTTCCTCCAGCGGATCATTATTATCACGGCGACGGCTCTGCAGGGGGCGTTGTTCGTCACGGCGACGGGCTGGCTCGTGTGGACGGGCCTTGCGCCCGCAAAGGCTTACGCGCTGCTCCTCAGCGCAGCGGGTGCGGAAGACCCGGTCGCGACTCAGAAATATGTGTTTCTGGGGGTGTGGCTCGCTCTCGCGTGCCTGGGGGTCGGGGTGCAGGTGGCTACAACGGAAGAGACCGAGGAAGAGTCCGCGTCGACTGAGCCGGTCGAGCCGGCCAGCTAGCCGGGCGAGGCGCCTCTACGGGAACGGCCAGCCGCCCGGTGGCCTCAGATTTCCCGCCAGCACGACGATGACGTTGTAGATTACGTGGGTGTACACGGCGACGCCGAGGCCGCGCCAGATGTACAGGCCGGAGAAGACGACCCCACTCGAGAAATGGAAGAGGAGATAGATCGGGTGGCCAGGGCGATGGCAGAGGGCGAAGGCGAGGGCGCCCAGCACGACGGCAAAGACAGCGGCGTCCCCGGAACGTTTTCGGAATAGTCTCAGTCCGACGAGATAGAGGAGGCTGGTCAGGAGCAGCCGGAAGAGGATTTCCTCGTAGACGCCGGCGCCCATGGACCGAATGACCTCTTCGGTCACATTTTCCGCGTGGCCGTTGAGTGCGAGCCGGCAGCAGATGCCGATTCCGACGAGGAGCGCCGCCCAGCCGGCGCTCTCGAGAACCATCGGGAACACAAGGCCGAGGTGGAGCCGTCCGCGCCCTGCCAGGACGATGATAGCGAGCAGCAACAACAGCAGTACGGCGAGGTTGAGGGCCATGCCCGCGCGGCCCTGGAAGACGCTTGTCAGGATGTCCCGGAGGAACTGGCCGGCTTTCCTGTCCTGCACGGGCGGGTAGTGGATCAGTGCGAACTCGTAGACGAGCAGGACGGGAGCGATGAGCACGAAACTGAGTGCGAGGCTCCGGGACTGCGCGAAGTAGCCCTCGGCGTGGCCGGGAGCGCCCAGCATCCAGGCGAGGCCGCCGTTCTCTGTGTCGGCCGTGGTTGAGCGTTTGCCGGTTCTTCTGGTCATCTTTGGTAAAGCCAGTATATTGGGGGCCGGCGCGGCGGGTCAATGCTCAGTTCCGCAGTTTCAAGATTGTGTCCAATAACGGTTGACTTTGCGCACGGTTCGATTATCATAATGCCAAGTATTCTGAACCAGGAGGAGGTGAAGCCATGGGTCAAGGTTCTCAGCGGACAAGCCCGGTCCCACTCATCATCTTTATCGTGCTGTTCGTGTTCAGCACCGCCGGTCTGGTTTTGACCTTCATGGAGTTGTCGAAGACCCGAAAGCTGGCGGAGGATACGCAGGCAAAGCTCAAGAAAACCGAGGCCGATCTTCGAGACCTCACCGTTGACATGAAGAAGTACAACGCGACCATTGGGACGATCGGACCGGAAGGGCTCGACGGCGAGTTGAAGCAGTTGAGGCAGCGCGTCGTCAGCGTAACCGAGCGCGGGGGCGAAATCAGCGCGAGCGAGACGCAGACGCTGATGGGCCTGTTTGCGATCCAGGAGGGACAGAAGAACCGGCTCGAACGGCAGTTGAAAGACCAGGCCGACGCCGCAAAGACTGAGAAGGACCAACTCAAGGAGAGCGTCGCAACAGAGCAGGCGAAGGTGAAGGAGAAGCAGACTCTCCTTGATCAGCGAGAGGCGGACATCAAGCAGAAGGACGACGCCATCAAGGAGGCGGATGAGCAGAGGAAGCGTGAGGCGGGCACTCTGCGCGCGGCCTTGAAGCAGGCTCGCGACGAGAAGGAAGCGCTCGAGGCGGAGAAGAACGAAAAAATCCGCCTGCTGGAACACTCTGTCGTCGAGCTGCAGAAGCAGTTGCAGAAGATCCGCGAGGAGGTGGCCGGCGGCGTCAAGCAGGGCGTTGATTTCAAGCCGGAGAAGGAGATCCCGGACGGCAAGGTGATCCTGGTTGACCGCGAGGCAGGGATCGTCCTGGACATCGGGCAGAAAAAGGGTGTGCGGGCGGGGCTCAGGTTCCAGGTGTACAACGAGAAGGCGGACGGTACACGGATCAACGTGGGCGAGATCGAGGTGAAGACGGTCTATCCGGAAATCAGCCGGGCCATTCTGCTTGGGGAACAGGATGATCCGGTTCAGGTCGTCCACAAGGGCGACGTGCTGATCAATCCGGCGTTCCATCCAGGCCGCGCGAAGGTGTTCGTGGCTGACACCCCTTTTGACGCCGCCAAGAAGCAGGCCTTCCGCGACGCGCTTGCTGAGTACGGCAGCGTGCTCGAGGACGATGTCTCGGGCCGCACCGACTACCTCATCATCGGCACGCAGCCCGGAAAGCTCATGGAGCGGGCCCAGCAGTTCGGCGTCGTGATGATCCGCGAAGAGGACCTGAACCGCTTCCTCGGCCGCTGACGGGGGCATGGCCTTCCGGAAGAACAAGTGAGGCTGTCTGACACGAGAAGCCGAACCGCGTGGGGGCGCGGTGTGACGCGCCCCGCAGAGCGGCGTTCCTGATCGTCCGTGCTCCAAGCCTCCAGTCGCTGACCGGCCAGAGTTCCCATGAACAGCTGTCTTCGCGTCAGGCGCGTCGTTCTCATCGGCCTCTCCGTCGCAGCCGCCGGCCTGCTCGTGCTCCTGTGTGCGGGGGTTTGGGCCAATGTGGCCATCCGCGGCGGTTCCATACGTCTTATCCACGAGCGCCCGGAAGATGTGCCGGCACGGCCGGTCGCTATCGTCTTCGGCGCGAAGGTGTGGGCCACGGGGCCTTCGCATATCCTCGAAGACCGCCTCGACGCGGGCATCGCTCTGTACAAGTCGGGCAAGGTCAGGAAGCTGCTGCTGTCGGGCGACCACGGCCAACGGGAGTACGACGAGGTGAACGCGATGCGGGATTATGTGCTGGCCCGGGGGGTGAAGCCCGCTGATGTGTTTCTCGATCACGCGGGCTTCCGGACATATGACACGTTGTACCGGGCCCGCGATGTGTTCGGGGTCAAGTCAGCGGTGCTGGTGACGAACCGGTTCCATCTGCCGCGTTCCATCTATGTGGCGAGGCGGCTCGGGCTGGATGTGGTTGGGCTGAGTTCGGACGCCCGGGCCTATCGGACGTGGCTGTACAACAACTGCCGGGAGTTCCTGGCGCGGACGCTGGCGTGGGTCGAGGTGAACGTGACATGTCCGTCTCCGAAGTACTTGGGCCCGGCCATCGATATCGAGGGGGACGGCAGGGTGACTCATGACCGGCACTGAAGCGCGGAGCACGGGGGGCATGCTTTCACCGTTGGCCCCGTGTATGCATGCAGTTCTCGATGGGGTTCTCTTGCGCGTCTATTGGCCCTGTCCGGCGGCCGGTGTGGCGCGCAACTGATCGGCGAACGATTTGACAGGGTTCACGTGGTCGCCTTTCCGAACGTCGCCCTGTTTGAGACCCAGCGTGGCCACCGGGCTCTTGCCGCAGAGCTCCTCCATCTGAAGGAATGTCTTGTCGATACCGGAGTGGCCGGTGGTAACGAAGAAGGCGACTGCGGGCAGCAAATCCTTGCACTGGGTGAGATACGTGCGGACGGCCGGGGACATGTTGTTGGCCCAAACGGGCGTTCCGATGA
>CAYXNI010000106.1:0-7840 GCA_964466285.1 uncultured Planctomycetota bacterium
GAGCCGTACTGCGGCTGGATGGTGGGGCGGTAGTCGAGGGTGAAGGAGACGCGGAATCCGTCGTCGGACGGCAGGGCGACGAGGCTCGAGTCCTCGGCGGCGATGGCGACGGGTTCGGTGATGACGACTTCGCGCCTGGGGCGGTCCTGTTCGATGATGTGGCCCTGTTCGAGGGCGTCGATGTAGATGCTGGCGCTGCCGTCGCCGATGGGCATTTCGACACCGCTGACTTCGATGACGGCGTTGTCGACGCGCATGCCGTACATGGCGGCCAGGACGTGCTCGACGAGTTGGACTTCGGCGCCGCCGGCCTTCAGGTCGCCTTTTCGGAGGGCGGTTCGGCGCAGCCGGCTGGCGGCGTACTCGGGGGTCGCGGGGATTTCCGGCCGGCCGGGCAGGTCGGTGCGGACGAAGCGGAGTCCGGACCCGGCGGGTGCGGGCTTGATCCAGACCTTGATCTCTTCGCCGGTGTTGACGCCGACACCGCTGAGCTGGACGGTCTGCTCAAGTGTTCTTTGTAGTCTCTTCAATGCCGCACTTCTCGCACAGTTGACGGACCTTCTTCCGGAGGCCACGGAGTTCTTCGATGAGGTTGGGCAGCTTGCGGATGGCTATCATGGAGCGTACGGCGCGTTCCCTGGGCTCGGCGGGTGCGCCGAGGACGGCGGCGTCGGCGGGGATGTCTTTGGTGATCCCGGAGCCTGCGCCGATCTTGGCCCTGTCGCCGATGCTGATGTGTCCGACGATGCCGGTCTGTGCCCCGATCATGACGTAGTCGCCGATGACGGTGCTGCCGGCGATGCCGCACTGGGCGGTGATGATGCAGTGCTGGCCAACTTGGACGTTGTGGGCGATCATGACGAGGTTGTCGATCTTCGTGCCGCGGCCGATCCTGGTGGCGCCGAAGCGGGCCCGGTCGACCGTGGTGTTGCTGCCAATCTCGACGTCGTCCTCGATGACGACTGTTCCGAGCTGCGGGATCTTCTCGTGGTGTTGGCCCTTCAGGACGAAGCCGAATCCGTCGCCGCCGATGACGACGCCGGGGTGCAGGATGACGCGGCTGCCGATCTCGCAGCCGTGGCCTATCTTGACTCCGCTGTGCAGGCGGGTGCCGGCGCCGATGGAGGCGCCGTGGCCGATGAAGACCTGGCCGCAGATGGTGGCGTCGTCGCCGATGGTGACGCGGTCTTCGATGACGCAGCACGGGCCGATGGAGACGTTGCGTCCAAGCGCGACGAGGCGGCCGAGCACGGCGGCGGGATGGATTCCCTCCGTCCGAGGGGCTTCTGGCGGGGCGAGGAGCCGGGCGACGCGGTCGAGCGCGGCGTCGATGTCGGGCACGCGAATGCAGGCGGAGGCTTTGCAGCCGGGTGGCAGGTCCATCTGTTCGGGGATCATCAGGACGGAGGCCCGTGTCTCGGCGAGGAGGCGCGAGTGTTTTCTGTCCGCGAGGAACGTGAGCTCGCCTGGGTGCGCGGCGCGGAGGCCGGCGAGCCCGGTGATGCGGGCGGCGGGATCGCCCTCGGCGCGGCCGCCGACGTGTTCGGCCACCTGGGCGGCGGTCAACTCGGGCTTATGCGGCTGGAACTCGTCGGGCATCATTTGGCCTCTGGGGGCTTTGTTTCCTTGGTCTTCAATTCGTCTTTATACCGTTTGTTCATCACGCGCGCAACCTCCAAGGTGATGTCGGAGCCTCCTGCGACGTAGAGCGCAGCCCTGGCGTCGACGACGACGTCGAAGGCGTTTGCTGCGGCGTATTCGCGCACGGCGACGGCGATCTGGGCGCGCGCGGCCTCGAGAGCGGCCTTTGAGCGTTGGTCCATCTGGCGATAAATCTGGTCAGTCTGCCGGGCCAACTGCTGCTGGCGGAGGGCGAGCTGGGCCATTCGTTCCTCGTGGTCGCGGGAGCCGGGCTTGAAGTACGCGAGCTCGGCGCGGACGCGGTTCACTTCCTTTTCCAGTTCCTCAAGGGATTTCCGGCCGGTTTTCTCTTCCTCGCTGAGCCGGGCCTGTGTGTCCTGCCAGCCCTGGAGGGCTTCGAGCAGGCGGTCGACGTCCACGACGCCGATGCGGGCGGCAGGCGAGGGAGGCGGGGCGGGCGGCTCGGCGCCGCGGGCCGTGTGGGCCGCGCCGAGAGCGACAGAAAGCATCGCCGCCACGAGGGCAAGAAGACCGGGCGCCCGACGGTCAGGGGAAGAGGATGCCGAGGCTGAAGCTGAATGCTTCGGTGTCATCGCCGCTCACTTTCTTCAGCGGGAAGCCCAGGTACATGACGATGGGGACCCGGCCGAGTTGCGGGATCAGGAAGTGGACGCCGACGCCGGTCGAGACGCGGAGGTCGGAGAACGCGTTGCCGATGCCCAGTGTGTCCTCGGAGACGGAACCGGCGTCGAGAAAGACGAGGCCGCGGAGTGAGTCTTTGATGATGGGGAAGTGGTACTCGACGCCGCCCTCCATCTTGAAGCGGCCGCCGACGGCGGCGCTCTGGCCAAGGGGGCTGACGGCAAGCGGGCTGATGCCGTGGGTGGCGAAGCCGCGGACGGAGCCGAGGCCGCCGGCGTAGAAGCGCTCGAAGACGGGGACGTCGCCGCCGGCGATGGTGCCGACGTCGCCCCACCAGGAGAGGACGTGCTTGCTGCCGTCGGGGGCTTCGTAGACGGGCTTGTACCAACGGCCTTCGGCGGTGAGTTTGAGGGCGTTGAAGAAGGGGTCGCCGATGAGCTCGCCCATCAGTGTGTACTTCTTGCCGGTGGTGGGGAAGACGCGGTCGTCGAGTGTGTTGCGGGTGACGCCGGCGGAGAGGCCGAGGATGTTGTGGGGGCCTTCGTCGGTGCGTAGTTCGGACGGGGCGGTGTTGCTGACGCCGCTGACGGTGACTCGGTGGGCGCGGAGGCCGACGAATCCGGTGAGGGTGGGCTGGAATCGCTTGCCGAGGGTGACGGATCCGCCGAGCTTGCTGACGGTGTAGTCGTCCCAGTCGCGGGTGAAGTATCCGACGGAGACGTCGAGCTCGACGGGACGGCCGTTGAGCCATGGTTCGCGCCAGTCGATGCCGAACTGGCTGGCGTTGGAGCCGGGCTGGAGGAAGACGGAGAGTGTCTGGCCGCCGCCGCTGAGGGCGCTGCCGGAGACGAAGTCGCCCCAGCTGGCGGGCCAGTTGGCGAGGTCGAAGTTGGCGTCTTCGTAGCGGAAGTCGCCGAAGACGCCGATGGCGGAGCTGGCTCCGCCGCCGATGAACAGGCGGCGAGTGTTGGCCTCCTTGACGCGAACGACGAGGTCCTTGTAGCGGGTGTCGTCCGGCCCTTTTCGGTTGCTGTCGACGGGGGTGATTTCGACTTCGTCGAAGTAGCGGAGGTTGCGGAGGCGGCGGACGCTTTCCTGGATTTCGCGGACGTCGTAGCGGTCGCCGGGCTTGATGGCCATTTCGCGGGTGATGACGACGGGCTTGGTCTTGTCGTTGCCGCGCGGTCGGATGAGGTCGATGTGGTACTTGGGGCCGGGCTCGACGACGTACTTGACGCTGTAGACTTTCTGTCCGGGCTGGGCGAGTTGGACGTCTTCGCGGACTTTGACGTCGGCGTGGCCCTGTTCCTGATAGACGAAGGCGACGGTCTGGACGTCGGCGGCGAGGGCCTCGCGGGTGAACAGGGTGCCCTGCTTCATGCGAAGGCGGTCGCGGATATGCTCTTCGAGGTCGGGGTCGACGCCTTGGAACGAGACGTTCTCGACGACGTACATGGTTCCTTCGCCGATGCGGATGCGGGGGCGGGCCGTGCTGCCCTTCTTCTGGAATTCGAGCATGGCGCGGTATCCGTCGGCGGTGCGCTCGTAGCGGGAGTCGATGAGAGCGTAGCCGGGGCCGGCCTGTGCGTAGAAGGCCGAGACGGCGGCGGTGTCGCGGAGCAGGCCGTCCTCGCTGAATGGCTGGCCGGGCCGCATGTCCTGAAGGAGATCGGCGAGCTGCTGTCCGGGGAAGGGGCCGGTGGCGGTGAGGTCGGCCTTCTGCACGACGATGCCGCCGTTGGCCGGTTTGACGGCAACGTCGATGGTGACGGTCTCCAGGGCCTTGCCGAAGACGAGCTGTGCGGTGACGGCCGTTCGCCCGTCTTTAGGTTCGGTGTCGATGCGGACGTCGGCGGGGTCGGCGCGGAAGCCGGCCTCGTAGTAGCGGCCGCGGAGCCAGTCGATGTCTTTGTCGAACTGTTCGGGCGAGTACTCGCGGCCGGGCGGGGAGAGGAAATGCCTGCGGATCTCGCTGCGGCTGATGCTCTGTGCGCCGGAGACGCTCACGCTGCGGACGATGTTCTTGCCGCCTTCGTCGCGGCAGTTGACGGTGATGCGGACGTGCTCGGGGTCGAAGAGGGCCGGCAGGACGTCGACTTTCACGTCCTCATAGCCTGCGGCAAGGTAGCGGCGCTTGATGTTTTCGAGATCCGCGTCGAGCCTGGTGCGGACGAAGCGGCGGCTGGTGAGCCAGGTGTCTTCCCTGGTGGCCATCATCGCGAGGAGTTGCTTGCGGGAGAAGGCGCGGTTCCCGGTGAACGAGATTTCCTCCACGATGACCTTGGGTCCGCGGTCTACTTCGAAGGTGACGTCGACGTGGCCGGCCCGGCTGGGCGTCGGCTCGTATCGGGCGTCGGCGGCGGCGAAAGCGTACCCGTCGCGGCGGAGGTACTCGACGATGGCCCAGCGGTCGGCGCTGACGGCGGCGACACTGACGGCCATTCCTTCGCGCAGCTTGACCGCTTTTTCCATCAAGGTGGTGGCGGGAACGGATGGTGCGCCTTTGCGGGGGACGACCCTGACGGCGAAGGCGAGGGGCCGCTTTTCGAGGATGTAGGTGACGCGGAGGCCGTCCTTGACGGGCTCGGGGCGCACTTCGCGCAGGAGCATGCCCAGTTCGGCGGGAAAGCGGGTAAGCTCTTCTTCGGCGGTTTTCTGGGAGTAGGGGAGGCCGACGGCCAGCCGCGCTTTGCCGGCGAACCACTCGGGCGAGGGCGAGGTCACGGGCGACTCGGCGCCGGTCAGCGGGTCGAGGTAGACGAACTTCACCTCACGGATGACCGGCGGCGCGTCTTTGGGCGGCTCTGCCCCGAACGCGACGGGTGCGAGGACGAAGAGGATGAGCGTGATAAGAACGAGGGATCGGTCCACGTGAGAACGATGTTGTGCCAACTTGTCCTCCTCCCGGTACCGCGGCTGGTGCGTCAGAAAGCGTCCAGTTCCTCGTCGGGTCGGCCGGTCTGGACGGCGGGGCCTGCGTAGGCCGACCATGATTCGAAGCGCAACTCGTTCTTTCGGAAAATGAGCCTGATTGTGTCGGTGGGGCCGTTCCGCTGCTTGGCCACGATGAGTTCGGTCAGGTTCTGTTCTTCGGGCGGTGCGGCGGCGGGGTCGGGCCGGTAAAGGAGCATGACGAGGTCGGCGTCCTGCTCAATGGCCCCCGACTCGCGGAGGTGCGAGAGCCTGGGCCGAGCGTCGCGTTCGCCTTCTGCGGCGCGAGAGAGCTGGGAGAGGGCGACGATCGGGACGTTGAGGTCCTTGGCGAGGGCTTTGAGGCCCCGCGAGATGTCAGTGATTTCCTGAAGGCGGGTGGCGTCGCGGCCGCGCCGTTCGCCGGACATGAGCTGGAGGTAGTCGATGACGACGAGCTTGATGTCGTGCCTGGCGAAGAGGCGGCGGCACTTGGCGCGGATGTCGCTGCAGGTGAGGCCGGACGAGTCGTCGATGAAAATGGGCGATTCGTAGAGGACGCTGGCGGCCTCGCGGACCCGTGTCCACTGTGTTTTGTCGAGCTGCCCGGTCCGAAGCGGGGTGGAGTCCATCCTCGCGTGGCAGCAGAGGAGGTTCTGGCCGATCTGTTCGCGCGCCATTTCGAGGCTGAACATGAGCACGCCCTGGCCCTGGCGGACGCCGATGTGCTCGATGAGGTTGATGCAGAGCGTGGTCTTGCCGGTGCTGGGCCGGCCGCCGATGATGATGAGCTCGCCGCGATGCAGGCCGCCGGTGAGGTGGTCGAGGTCCGGGTACTCCGTGGGAATGCCGAGCAGCCGCTCGGGGTGGTTCATGATGGTGTCCACGACGCTGTTGATGATTTCCTTGACCTCCACGGGATGGGAGGCTTCGTATCGGGTGGCGACGTTGAAGACGCGCTGCTGTGCACGGTCGAGGATATCGTCGGACTCCTGGCGCTCGTCGTAGGCTTCGACGAGTGATTCGTTGCAGGCGGTGATGAGCTCGCGGAGGAGGAACTTCTCGCGGACGACGTTGGCGTAGTACTCGGCGTTTGCCACGGAGGGGACCGCGCCGCCGAATGTCATGAAGAGGTCGGCGTTGGCAGCGATGTCGTCGGCGGACATGCGGCGGAGTTCTTCCTTGACGGAGAGGACGTCGACCGGCTGGTTCTTGGCGAAGAGGTTGAGGAACGCGGCGTATAGTTTTTGGTGGTCGGCGCGGTAGAAGTTGTCCGGCTGGAGGACGGGGGCGACGGAGCTCAGGGCCTTCGGTTCGAGCAGGATGGCGCCGAGGACGGCAATTTCTGCGTCCTGGCTGTGGGGCGGAACGCGGCCGGCCGGACTTGCCTCTGCCATGGTGGCTGCGACCGAAAGGTTGTGATTCTGCCGTAAGACACGGCCCAACGTGTGCCGTGGTCAAGAGCAACTGTCTGCCGACGGGTCAGGCGGTTTCGGACACGATCCAGACCCGGATGCTGGCGATGAGGTCGGGGCTGAGGGCGACGGGGACGATGTATACGCCGACCTCCTTGAACGGTTCTTCGAGTTTGATGTGTTGTTCGGTGACCTGGAACCCTTCCTTGGCGAGGGCTTCGGCGATCTCGCGGCCGGCGACGGACCCGTAGAGGTGGCCCTCGGGGCTGGCGGCGGCGACGATGGTGAACGAAACGCTTTCGAGGCGGATCCGTGCGGCTTCGAGCTCGGTTCGCTCTTTCGCGATCCGTTTCGCGATGCGTGCGCGCTCCATTTCGATTTGCTTGAAGCTGGTGTCGGTGGCGGGCACGCCGAGGCCGCGTGGGAGGAGGTAGTTGCGTGCGTAGCCGTCCTTGACGTCGACGATCTCACCCTGCGTTCCGAGGTGTTCCACGGTTTCTCTGAGCAGGACCTTCATCGGAGCCTCCAAACGTGTCTGCGCGGTTGGGGAAGGGGCTCTTGTGCGGGATGCCGGCTATTCGCCGGTGTAGGGCAGGAGCCCCATCATCCTCGCACGTTTGACGGCGACCTTGACGCGGCGCTGGTGCGCGGCACAGTTGCCGGACCGCTTCCTCGAGAACATTTTGCCCTGGCCGGTCAGGAGCTTGCGGAGAGTGTCCATGTCCTTGTAGTCGATGATGCGCATTTGCGCCTTGCAGAATCTGCAACGCGACTTGTCGCCCGGCCGGGTGTAACGTCTTTTTTTTCTTTCTGCCATACGGTGCTCCGTGTCAATGGATCAGAACGGGATATCATCGTCGGACAATTCGGTATCGGCTTTCTCCGCCGGCGGGGCCTCGGGTTTGGCCTGATCCTGGGCTTGGGCTGGGCGTGGGCCTCCGGCTCCGGGCTCCCTGCTGCCGAGGAACTGGACGTTTTCCGCGGTGACGCGGAGTTTGTTTCGCTTCTCGCCCGTTTTCTTGTCTTCCCATTGGTCGAGGTTCAGGTGGCCTTCGATGAACACCGGGCGCCCCTTGCTGAGGTATTCGGCGCAGTTCTCGGCCGTCTTGCCCCAGACGGTGACTTGAACGAACGTCACCTCCTCGCGCCAGGTGCCGTCGTTGGACTTGGTGCGGCGGTTGACGGCGATGCCGAGATCGAGCACGGCGGTTCCGGACTGGATGTAGCGCAGA
>CAYXNI010000107.1:0-7830 GCA_964466285.1 uncultured Planctomycetota bacterium
GCTCAGCCGGCCGGCGGCGGTGACGGTTGCAACCATCCACGGCTGGTGCAGCCGCAGCCCGAAGGAGCGGTTCTTCGAGTGGCTCAACGTGCAGTGCTGCAAGCGGATGGACGCGGTGGTCGTGTTCTGCGAAGACTACCGGCGGCGCCTGACGAGCCGCGGCGTGCCCGACCGGCTTGTGCGGGTCGTGCCGGTCGGGATGGACCTCGCACACGTGCCCGCCTCAGGCACCGATTTCCGCCGGGTGTGGGGCGTCGCCGACGGCGCCCTGCTCGTGGGCCAAGTGGGCCGCCTCAGCAGGGAAAAGCAGCCGGACGTCTTCGTCCGGGTCGCGGCGGAACTTGCCAAGACCTCGCCCGGAGCCCGGTTCGTCCTCGTCGGCGGCGGCCCGATGGAAGCAGAACTCAAGACCCTGGCCCAGGCCCGCGGCCTGGGCAACAGACTCATCTTCGCCGGCTACATCGAGGCAATGAGCGATGTCTTCGATGCCATCGGCGTCGCCGTGAACTGCTCCTCGACCGAGGCGATGCCGAGGACGCTGTTCGAGGCCGCCCTCAAGGAAATCCCCGTCGTCGCCACCGCCGTGGGCGGCGTGCCCGAAATCATCGAAGACGGAGTCACGGGCATCCTGTGTCCGCCGGGCGACACCGAAGCGATCCGCGCCGGCGTCGCGCGGCTCCTCGCGGACGCCGACCTGCGGACCCGGATGGGGACGACTGCACGCCGTCGCGTCCAGACCGTCTTCGGCATCGACACCTGCACGCAAAAGCTGATCGAACTCTATGAAAATCTGCTCCGCGTCTAGAAGCCTGTCAGGAAACCCGCCTGGCCCCTGATCCTCTTAGCACACATCCGGCGCGGAACTGAGGTGCCGGAGCGTTCAATTTCCTCTTCGCCGCCTAGAGCACCCTTCGCGACGTCGACATGGTCACGGTCGGCACGACAACGCCCGACGAGGCGAAGGAATGCGTCGACCTCTCGCTCGACTTCCTCAGCCGACGGCCATCCGAGCCAGGTAGTCTGGCATGTCCCCGCGCCGACGGATGATCTCGACGAGCTGCTTCTCCGTCCCCGCGCTGTAGCCCACAGAGTCGATGCAGTACAGGATTCGGAGTTTGGGCATGTTTCCTGGTCCAGTCTAGCGTGTGACCTGGCGGTAGACGTCCATGGTGTCACTCACCATTCGGTCCACGTTGAAGAGCCCTTCTGCGCGGCGTCGGCCGGCGCGGCCCATCTCTTCGGCCCGGGCGGGGTCCTTGAGCAGGGTGACGAGCGCCTCGGCAATCCGTTCGGGCGAGTGAGGCGGAACCAGCAGGCCCGTCTCACCGTCGGCGACCGCTTCGGGGGTTCCGCCCACAGCGGTGGCGACGACCGGCTTGCCGCAGGCCATGTACTCGAGCACCACGAGCGAGAACGCCTCGCCCCACGTACAGAACAGCGTGGTGACCAGGCTCTCGGCGATGAGGCTGTCCATCCGGTCGCCGCTGGCGAGTCCGGTGAAGTGGACGCGGTCCATCAGCTTGAGTTCTGCGGTCAGCGCCTTGAGCCGGGGAATTTCAGGGCCGTCGCCTATCATCATGAAGTGCGCGTCGGGCACCTGAGCCAGGACGGCGGGCACGGCGCGGACGAGGTCCTCGCCGCCCTTCTGGGGGATGAAGAAGGCGAGGGTCGAGACGACGGGGGCGTCCGGGGCGATTCCGTACTCGGCCCGCACGTCGAACGAGGACCGGCGGTCGGGCCGGAACCGCTCGAGGTTCACGCCGTTCAGGATGACCCGTATCCGTTTCTTGGGCAGGCACAGGCGGGAGACGAGGCATTCGCGTATGTACCCCGAAGGCGTGACCAGGAGCGCGACCGGGGCAAGGGCGAGCGACCGGCGCCATCGGCCCAGGAAGTCGGCGGGGCGAGCGTGGTGCTCGAGCGGGAAGGAGAAGTGGTGAGAAACGACTATCGGTCTCGCGCCCGCGAGCCGCGCGGCCCAGAAGAGCGGGCTGGCTAGGCCGACAAAATGGAAGTGCGCGACTCGCGGGCGCACCTCCCGAACGAGGCGCCGGACCGCCCCCGCCGCAGACGGCAGCCCTTCTTGAAAACGGACCACCTGCCACTCGACCCCGTGACTCTCGAACTCCTCGGCCACGTCCGGCGCCGGGGCCTCGCTGAACGCAGCCACGCATCGGCCGCCGACCCCCCGCAATTGCCTGCCCAGAGCGCAAACATATTCCTCGATGGACCCCAGGCGCCGCGGCGCGAGGTCGAGAACAGACAGCACTGTCAGAGCATCGGCCATGGCATCCTCCGGGATTTACCAGTACGGGCAAGGACGCTTCCAGCACGCCGGCCGGTGGAGCCAGACCGATCGCGGCGGCTCTCGGCGCACGTTCCCGATCGGCTCCGACATCGGGCAAATCCGGACGTCTCCGTTGGGACCGACATCGAAAAGCCCTACACCGTTCGGACAGTACTTGTCTGCATAGTAGTCAATATGGAAAGCCATGTTTCGGGACCACGCCTCGGGGTCAAGGAAATACGCCTTCATGGCTTCGAGGCTTCGCCGCGTGTTGGCGATGGGCGCTCCGGATTCCGCCCGCGCGATCAGCTCGTCGATCACCCCCGCCGCCTTATGAGCGTCCTTGACCCACAGTTCGTTCAACTCCGGAACCTGGTACCAGTCGTGCCGCATCTCCTGCTCGTAGTTCTGCGTGATCGGCTGAAACATTACCCGCGCCGTGCCCAGCTCCGCCACCCAGTCCACGATCTTCGTCAACTCGTCGAGGTTCGGGTCCATGATCACGGTCTTGACCACGACCTGGCAGGAGGAGCCCAGCCGCTGGTGGTGGTGGACGAGTTGCCGGAGAGCGGCCGTGGCGCGCTCGAAGAACCCCTCCCGCCCGCGCAGGCGGTCGTACAGAGCCGCGTTCATCGCATCCAGCGAGATGGCCACGATGCCCGGGCCGATGGCCATGATCTTCCCGGCCAGCTCGTCGGTCATGGCATATCCGTTAGTGAGAAGCTCCACCCGGAACCCCTGGCCGACCGCGTACTGGAGCAATTCGAGAGCGTCCGGCCTAAGGAGCACCTCGCCGCCGGTCAGGCTCAGGTAACGCGGCCCCAGCCAACGCCGGAGCGACCGGATCACGCTCTTCCACTCCTCTGTGGACAATTCCTCCTGCACCTTGGACGGGTGCTTCCACATGTCACAGTGGCGGCACCGCGCGCTGCAGCGCAAGGTCAACTTAAGGAAAAGCGATTCCGGGCGGGCCAGCCGCACGCCCACCATTCCGGGTGCGCGCAGCAAGAGCGGCTGGAGCCGCCAGGAAATCCGCTGGCTCATGTCCAACCACCACTGGCGCACCTTGAAACCCGGGGCGGCCATCGCTCGACTCCGCTCCACAAACGGCCGTCGCCTTCCGGTCAGAACCCGCAGGCGCGAGGTCCCGCCGGGAGGAGACCTCTCTCCTTTTCGCAGGCCGTGCCTTCCAGTTTACGCCCGAACGCCCCGGTTTTCAAGCAACCCCCTGTCGAAGCGGGCAGTTCAAGCAAATTCCGTTGAATGCATCGGGGCGCCGGAGTAGAATCAACCCTGCCGGATTCACGACGGCGCCCCCGGAGAGGTCAAGGTGTGAAGGTTATTCACGTTATGGAAACCGGCGGCGAGGCGTATGGAGTCGAGCGGACCGTTTCCACGCTGCTCGCCGGGCTCGCCAGGCAGGGACTGGACGTCCGCGCGGCCGTCGTCGCCGAGACCCGCGCCGGCGGGCTGTCAGCGGCGGCGGCCGAACGGCTCAAGGCGACCGGTTGTCCCTTTGACATCATCGAGACGGCCAGCCGCTTCCCGTTCGGCATCGCATCGCGCCTGCGCCGTCTCTTCGACCGGGAGAAACCCGATGTCGTTCACAGCCACGGGTACAAGATCGACTTGGCCGTGCTCCTGAGCCGCACGCGGGCCGCCACGGTCACCACCGTCCACGGCTGGTGCAGCCGCTCCGCGAAAGAGCGGTTCTACGAGTGGCTCGGCGTACAGTGCGAGAAGCGGATGGACGCCGTCATCGCGTTGTGCGAGGACTACCGCCGGCGACTCATTCGACGCGGCGTCCGGGCCGACCGAATCCGCGTGGTTCACGTCGGAACCGATCCCGCCGCGCTGCCGTCGTCAGGGCGCGACTGCCGAGCCGAGTGGGGCGTCGGACGGGACGAGGTGCTGATCGTCCAGGTCGGCCGGCTCAGCCCCGAGAAGAACCCCGCACTCTTCATCGAGGCCGCGAAGCGTCTCGCCCCGCGCCTCCCGCAGGCCCGCTTCGTGCTGGTGGGCGACGGCTCTCTGATGGCCCCGCTGCGCGCGCTCGCCGGTCCTCTTGGCGACCGCCTGGTCTTCGCCGGCTACGTGAAGGATGTGGGCTGCGTGTTCAGCGCCGCGGACATCGTGGTCAACTGCTCGACGACCGAGGGGCTGCCGGGCGTGCTGCTCGAGGCCGGCGCCATGGGCCTGCCCGCCGTCGCGACCGCGGTCGGCGGCGTATCCGAGATCATCGATGAGGGCGTGACCGGTTTTCTCTGCGCGTCGGGAGACACCGAGGCGGTCGCCGCCGCCATCGAGCGGCTTGTCCAGGACCCCGCACTCCGCAGGAGCATGGGCGATGCCGCCCGAAAACGCATCGGGACGGACTTCACCATCGACGCCTGCGCGAAGCAACTGCTCAAGGTCTACGAAGACCTGGTCGCCTGACCGGTTCCCCTGTTCACCAGCTCCGGATGGAGCAGTGTTCGCTCCTCGCCGCCCGTCAGTACGTGGTCCACGGCCTCGACGCCCTGCATGAAGCTGTGGTCCATGTTGCCCACCTCGTACTTCCACGCGCCGAACCGGCCCCGCGACAGTACCCCGGCCGACTCGAGCCGCGGGAGCAACTCGCCGAGCACCTCATCGCGGCCCAGGGTCGGCACCGGATACGAGTAGGACACGAACCTGGACCACCGGGATGCGATCTTCGTCTGCTTTGAGATCCAGCCCGCCTTCTCGACGGAAGCCAGTGTGCGGCGCCAGAGCGCGTCCAGGTCCGCCGGGCCCGGCACGCAGATTTCGAACATCAGAGACCACTGGCGCGAGCGGTCAGGCACGTTCAGCGGCGAGTAGTTTGAGAAAACGGTCGCGCGGTAGAACGGGCAGTCCGGCTCGGGAAAATACACCCAGCACTTGGTGCGCAAGTCCGCCGGCACTTCGCCTTCAAGCCCGAGGCCCAGGATGTACGAGCTGGTCGCCGCCAGCGGCGGCACAGTCCGGCCTGCCAGCCGCGCCAGCGCCGTCAGCGGCATCGTGCTGATGAGGAAATCATATCGCAGTGGTTCCCCCGTCCGCGTCCGGCAGGTTCTTCGCTCGATGTCGACCCCGGTGATCTCCGTACTTGTGAGCACCTTGTCCGGCGGCAGCCGCTGCGCCAACCGTTGCCAGACGGCCCCCGTGCCGCCTCGGGCGGGAAAGCGGAACGTGCTGTTCGGTCCCCAGGAGGCGTCATCCCGGCCGAGGCGAATGTTCTCCGCGATCCGCTCCACGTCGGGCACGGCCACCCGCTCCCCGACCCACCGCCAGTCCATCTGGTCCGGCTCCCGTCCCCATATCTTCCTGTTGTACGGCAGGGCAAAGTGCCGGGCGATGCCGGCCCCAAGCGTCGCGTCGATCCACTCGCCGAAGTTCCCCGGCTTCGACCGAGCCCCCGCTTCGCGCGCTGCCGCGCGAAGGCCTGCCATGCACTCGTCCCGTGTCTGCGCGGGCAGCCGGTGAATGTTGTACTGGAACGGATAGGGGACGAACCGGCCGAGCATGTGAATCCACGCCTCGCGCCGGTGTTCGAGGAAGTCGCCCGCGAGCGCCTGCTCGACCGCCGAGGTGAACGGCTCGTAATGAGAAAAGATCACGTGTCCGCCGAGGTCCCAGGTGAACCCGGCCGGGTCCACGAACGACGCGGCCAGTCCGCCCGGCTGCGGCTCACGCTCGACCAGCAGCCAGTCCTGGTGCCCCGTCTGCGCCAGCCGCCAGGCCGCGCCCAGCCCGCACGGCCCCGCACCGACGATCAGAATCCGATGACGACGCTCGTTCGATGCCACGCGATTTTCCCACATCATGGGTTGATGCTCGACCCATTATAGATGCGGATGAGCCGCTTGGCTATCGGTATTGCAGCGCATTGCGGCGCAGTGCATGGCATTGCAGCGCCGCATTGCAGCGCGGCCGGGAGACCGCTCCTCGCGTTCAGCGCGGGGCCGGTCGGTCGAAGTAGCCCGCCCCGAACTGGGGTTCACTGCCGGGTTAGGTGGCCAACTCTTTGAGGCTGACATTGAACTCCCTTTCAACGAAGCTGAGCGTAATGGGCTGGCGCTCCAAGGAGGCGCGCACAAGCTGTGTGGTGTAAAGGCCTGCATTGGCCTGCCACTTGGCTTCGGTGCGGGGAACGGAAGCAACCCAGTGAATGCGTGCAACATACTCGGAATCGGCGGGGCTATCGGAGTGCTCCCGCATTTTCGGAGCGACAAGATTGAAGTCATTAAGCAGTCGCCCCTCGTACCGGAAATCAAGATAGGGCACCGCGCGGGCAGTTACCTTGCCAACGCCGACGTAACCTCGGCGCTTCAAATAGGCGACGACTACATCACCCTCAGCGAGCTCAAGAACTTGATCTCGCCATTGAGGCCCCTGGCCGGCCGAAACGAACCCGAGGCGGCGGCAATCGTCCCAATTGCGATGTGGCCCCTCTCCGACGTTGAAGTAGTAGATGCCGTTTTGAAAATCAAAGTCCGGCAGTTCCTTGTGTAGGGTGTTGTGTGGCCTGAACAGGGAACCGAACCGGCCCGCTGCTTTGTTGGTGAGACCGCGGCCAAGCTTCCAAATCAGAGCGGTTTCGATGAGATGAGCCTCTGGCTCAGTGAGCCCGGCGGCAACAGTACGGACGATTGGGAGTAACCCTTCGTCTTCAATAGCACGGATGCGAGCGACCTTCTTTGAATCTGCACCGTCGGACAAATGAGCAAACCGACGTGAGCCTTTTCCCTTGCCGTAGTAAAACTCCTCATGGTTACGAGGGTCGATATACACGTAGACGTAGTAGCTGCGGTCAGTCATGCGCGGACTCCTAACGCCCGGGTTCAGCGGCGGGCGAAGCCCGTCCGCTGCATCCCGTTGTTAGCCTGCAGTTAGACGAGTGTGATCTCAGAAGATGCGATGACAGAATGCTTCCTCTAATAAGTGCATCTCCTGACCGTCCCACTGCCACAGGTGGTCGCCTTCGAGTCCGCACTGCTCACCCCATAAATCGCCGCCGGTATGAAGGCGGAACTGTCCAGCACTCACATCTGGGAAAGCTACTTTTGCCTTTCCAAGTAGCTCTTGGCCAATCTGCCGGAAGTAGCTCCAATGGTGAATGTGGAACGTGAACGCATCAACAGGGTGTTCCTTTCCCCATTCCACGAACTCTTCATGCAGCAGATAGAAGAGATTATCGGGCGACTCCGGCAAGATTTCTTGCATCGCTACCAAACCCGGTATCGTTGTGGTGATGACAATGAGCGGCTTTGGGTCAAACTGCATCATTCTCAAGGTTAGGCGCTGCCCAAGAATGTCGCGCAGGTGACGTTGGTTCCATCCCATGAATTCACCGCCAATGATACGGCAGTGCCATTCTTCTTCACCCGAAAGACTGTCACGGGCAGGAACAGGTTTCGCTCGTCTCTGTGCCTGAACATATTTGTTGAGTGCCCTTGACCATTCTCGCTTGTTCATTTTATCACCCAAGAAAATTCGCGCCCCCGAAAGCTGCGCGCAGCAAGCTAACCAATGTTTAGGCC
>CAYXNI010000108.1:0-7824 GCA_964466285.1 uncultured Planctomycetota bacterium
GCCATGGACTCAAAGCCCAGGTTGGCGGTACACGCCGGAAGGATCTCGTGGCCCAGGCTGCGCAAGGCCCAGAGCTCGCTGGTCCGCGTGCTCTGTTCCCGGATGGTGTTGTACGCCTTGAAGCGTCCTCCGATCTTGTGCACCTGATCGGCGATCTTCTTGAGTCCGTCGGCCACCGGGAACAGGTAATTGATGTAGGGGCAGTTGGGTGAACCCTGATGCTGGGTGAAGATCTTTGCGCCGGCCTCAATGCCTTGCGCCAGGTCCAGGTTCTTGCCTCCCTGATGATAATACCGCCAATTCCAGTGTTCCGTGGAAAGCGGTTTGAAAGGCGTAACATAAAGCACAAATTCGAGAGTAATCGGATCGCCCGCTTTCAATGACAGGGATCCGGTATTCAGTTCCACCTCGCACGTATGGCCCTTTCGCGTCTGCCGGAAAGATCCGTTGTGGCCCTGGAGCCAGCTTCTTTGTGCATTGGCAATGCTGAGGGTGATGCCGGCATTGTAATCGCCGATCCAGGCAAACTGGAATGCCGAAAGCGGTTTCTCGGTTTTTTCGGGACAGGCAAAAGCCATCCGGGAAGGTCCGGCCGCTTCCCACGACGGGGGCGAGGATTCCAGGCAGTACCGGCTTACGCCGGCTGGCAACTGCAGGTTCACGCGGAGTCCGTCCAGCGTTTGCGATTTCTTGGATTCCAGAGTGATGCGAACCCCGATACGTCCATCCATTTCAACCGTGACTTCGGTCCGGCGCATCAAGCCCGGTGCGGATTGCGCGGATTGGAACGTCGCCTTCCCGGAAGACTTCCGCTGACATCGGGCCGGCCGGTGGGTTCTCCAGATCAGCGCCTTGCCGTTTTTGACGGCCTCGAAACGAACCGGGGCGGAGAGAATGTCCCGTCCGGAATCGCGGATGCGAAACATATCAATGAAGCTGGTCAATCGTGCAGGCAAGCCGCTTTCCTCCAGTTCCAGGGTTCGCCCGAGAATCTTTACGGAACGTCCCTTGACCTGGACCGGCGTGTACGGTGCGCAGACAAGATCATCCACGGCATGGCTGGAGTTCAGCCAGCGAAGCCGGCTCAGGCGGGCGGAATCGCCATCGCCGCGGTCGGCCAACATCTTGTTTTCCACGTGAAGACGCAACCGGACCGTCTGCGGTTCCGCGTCTTGCGCGGCGATCGTAACGGTTCCTTCGTAGTGCCCTGGCCTGACGTTCCGGGGAATATCTACGCCAAACCACAACGCCTGCACCTCTCGGGGAGCGACATGCACCGTTTTGGCAAAGGGTTCTCCCCGCTGATTGACCCCGGAGAGATTGAAACATGTGACCGCCGAAGATGGAATATTCGCGCCTTTGGGTCCTTGCAGGGCAGACCAAGTCGCCTTCAGGTTTGGCAGCAGTTCGCGATGTGCGTACACGCCAATCTGAAACACGAAATACTCGTTTCTCTGCGCCTTCTCTTCCAGCCGGTTCAGGGCATCGCCCTCCCGGATGGCCCAGTGATACGGAATATCCTTGTTCATCCGGATGGGACGGAAGCGGGTTTCCGGAAACAGGAGAAATGGTTTGGGACCGCACCGCCTGATAAGATCCAATCTTTCATCCAGGGTCGCGATGATTTCCATTGGATAGAACGAATGCCACTCTCCGCGGGATTGAAATTCAACGAGTTCCGCTTCCGGCAGATCGCGCCACGGCGCCGGATAGGGATTTGGATTCTGCCACGGAGTCACCCGGGGATCGGGCGTGCTGCCTGTGTCTTCCGGCCGCACCCGGTGTTTTTCGAGCCAAGCGGCAGAGGCCGTGGTGCGGGGCGGTTCGTACATCGTAATAGGAAACGAGCTTCGCGGCCAGATCCAGCGATGGCAATCAGGGGTGGGCACGAGATAGTACGCGTAATAGAGACCCGGCCCGCTGGCCGGATCGAAGACCACTTCGCCGTATTCGCGGTTGCAGGTGGCGACGACGCTGTTTTTGACGGTCTTTCCGGTTTGAGCGTCCACGATCATCACGTGCTTGGCCTGCGGGAAGGCGTCCCGCCGCCGCCAGGGAAGATAGGCATACGCCACCTCGCCGGCTTGCGAGGCACGAATGACGGCACGATGATTGCCCATGCTTCGATCCCATTCCCCAAACCCGTAACGGGCAACGCCGCGCGGAACACGATCATAACGGGACGCACAATCCTTGCGAACACTCTCGGTCATTGTTTGTCTCCCATAGAAGCAGCCTCACCCGTCCCGGAGAAAAGCGGGGACGCTCGCCGCTGTTTCCACAACTTCTCACATCCGGGGCGGCGGCCTCAGCGGGCAGATACGATTCTCACGGTCAGCGTGTCGCGCCCTGGGTCAAATTCCAGCGGTACATGGAGCGCGCCGCCGGCCTCGCCGAACGTCGCCGGTTTGTCGTTCACAAGCACCTGCGAAACCTTTCCCGCGCCGACGGCGCGCAACGTCAGCGTCTTGACTCTGAACGGCGCGAAGGACTTCAGCGGCGTCAGCCGCAGCGTCACGCCCTGGGCATCCCGATGGGCCGCTGCGGCGAACCACGAAGAGGTGAGGAACACCGGCACACTCTGCCCCGACCACAGCCACGTCGTGCCGAGTTGCAGGCGTTGCCGATCGACGTCAGGCACGACGCCGGCCAGTGCGTCAATGCAAAACCAGCTCGCGGGCGCGGTCATGTAGTACGGCAGACCGTACGCAGTGCCGTCGGGGTTGTACGTCAGCGTCTGGTTGAAGTGCGTGCTGGGCGGGCAGGTGATGATCTGATCCTGGAAAAACATGAAGGTCCAGGCCAGGTCTTCGCGCCCCAGCAGCAACGCGGCGCCCGCGAAGTACGCCATCGGATACTGCATGAAGGCGCTTTGCTGATTGTTCTTGCCGCCCTGGTCGGTCATGCCGCGGCCGAGCAGGCATTTTTTGACGATGCTCTCCATCGCCCGGTTGAGGATTGCCTTGTCCAGGTGCACGTCACCGCCGCCGGCGAGGATCGCCCAGTCGCCCGCCAGTGACGAAAGGAACACGCCCTCGTCGGCCTTGCCCGTGGCGGGATCGAAGGCGTTGCGCAGGTAGCCGCCGGACTCGACCCAGAGATGTTTCTGGCGGCTGGCTGCGGCCTTCGCGGCCAACTGCGACCACCGCGTCGCCAACGCCGCGTCCTCCATGCGCCCGGCGAGGTCCGCGGCGAGGGTCAATCCCGCCTCATGCAGGGTGGCGATGAACGCGCTGATGCCGTCCCACTGCTGGTTGTCGTAGGTCGTGCCCCGCCCTGGCTTGAGCGTGGGAATCGCGTCGCCCGTCTCGTCCAGACCAATGGCCCACTCGACGGCCGATCTGACGAACGGCCAGTGAAGATTGAGGAATGCGCGGTCACCCGTCCTCAGGAAATGACGGTGCACCTGTATCACGTAGGCAGCGGCCAGGTCCGGCCAGGGAAACGGGCGCGGCGTCAAGTTGAACTCGCCATTGCCCAGGTCGTGCGCGGGAGCGCCATTCTGGCCCTGGCAGCGCGTAAACATCTCCAGTTCCACCGCGTCGAGGCCGGGGAAGAACATCGTCCAGAACCCGCCGCTGCCGGTGCGTTGGTCGAGCGTACCCAGGCAGTTGTGCATGCCGGTGGGGGCCTCGTTGACGCTGAAGCGGCCCTGGTTGTCGAAGGTGGTGTTGGTGTTGGCCACGAACCGCTCGTTGAGCAGCTTCGTCACCAGCCACGCTGGCAGTGTCGAGGCCTCCAGGGCCTTTCGGACCGACTGGGTCTGCTCAAGCAACTGCCCGCGACTGGCCCAGGCGTGGCGGACTACGGCCTGCACGTCGGCGAACTTGCGGGCGTAGTAAACGCCCATGTCGTTGCCGCTCTTATCGATCTGCCGCGGCATGTGCCATGCGAGCACGAAGTCAATGGTCCCGCTCGCGCCGGGCGCAAACGTCCTCTCCCCGATCAGCGCACCGGCGCGGAAGGGCTCGCCGCCCGCGGGAACGAAGTCGCCCTGGCAGCCGCCCTCGAACCAGTTGACGAACGCGAGTTCACCGCCTGCAATGTCGCGGTCGGGAACGACGATGGCGTCCGCCGGCGTCCAGATCATGTGCCGCCCGAAACTCGACGGATTGTGCTGATCGTCCCTGGCGGCAAACTGCAAGCCCGTGCCGTCGGTGGCCTTGCTTGCCTCCTGGTAGTTCGCCTTGCGACAGGACCACGGAAAGGAGTGGTTCCAGGTGTGATGCACCACGGGGAGGAGTTCCTGGCTGTTCTGGTTGTTGCGGAGCATCGAACCGCCGACGTTGACGATGTTCTCCCACGAGTAGAGCAGCCGGATCGTCTGCGCGGCCGGTGACGGATTGGCGACCGTGAAGCGGAACAGGGCGCACGGGAGGCCGGAGTTCTCCACGTCGTGCGGCACGTGCGGCGAGAAGGCGTGCAACTCGACGCTCACCGGCAGGAACGGGTCGCGGTATTTCAGATGCGCCTCGGGGAACCGCAGCAACGCGTCAATCGCCTGCACCGGGCGGAAGAGCTGGTCGACGGTCTGCGTCTGAAGCAGGCGCGTGACGCGCTGGGAGCCGCGCTCGGCCTGGATCGCAAAGTAGCTGCCCGGCAGGCGGTAGATCGGGCAGTCCTGGTTGTTGTTCGTCGTGGCGGCGGTAAAGAAGCCCCTGGCCGTCAGCTCCACCTTGCCCGCGCCGATACCGCCCAGCGGCACGCCCGAGGGCACGTTGCACTTCTCAGCGTCGAACTCGCGCTCAAAGAGGAAGCCGTGACGGACCAGGAGTTTTCGCTCGGTGTCGGTGTTGCGGCGGAGGCGGCGCTCGAACAGTCCCTCAACCTGGCGATTGTCCAATAGCAGGATTGCTTTTCCGCTGGCAACGATCTCCGGGTCGTCCGAGAGCAGCGCACCCTGGAACGGCTCGGTCGCCGTCACGGTCAGTTTGTGCCGTCCCCGCGGCAACACGACCTCGCCCAGCCGCCAGTGCCGGGGATCGCCGGGTGAGGCGATGCCGCGAAACACAGGTTGGTCGTTCAGCGCGACCGCGACCTCACCCGGCGGTTTGCCCCAGATGCCCCAGATGTGAAGTTTGAACGAGCCGTCAACGGGCAGCTCGAAGCTGTATTCGTGCACCTGGCCCTGAGCAGGGCCGATCCGATTCTTGTCACTTATCCAGATCTCCATGTTTCCTCCTTTGTGACTACTCAGTGAAGAAGAGTAACCACGGATGGCACGAATAACACTGATTGGAGAACATTATGTCATCCGTGATATCAGTGCGATCAGTGGTGTCCTCGATTGACCTTAGAAGTTGCCTTCCTTCCTTGTGCGGGCCTGCATGCGCCGCAGGATTCAGAAATTGTACTATTTGGCACGATTCGGAATTCCCGCAAGTCGTGCGCCTTCAACGGGAATCGAACGTGATTCTTTCGGACGGGGATTTCTCCTCCCGATTCCATATCAACAACGCGATACTTGCCGGCGAACGCCAGCGTCCCGGCGTCGATCGCCACGTCGGCCGTCTTGTCTTCCGGGGTGAAATTGGTGATGGCGAAGATGGTCTCTATTCCCTTTCGAGAGAAGACGATGGTCGGCAGATCGGGGTCCGTCGCCTTCACGGGCTGCGGACGGGCATCCCAGTAACGGTAGACCTCGCACCCCTGCTTCCGGCCGATGTCGTGGAGCGGCTTCAGGAAGGTATTGAACAGCCTGTTCTCGTCGATATCCTCCGGGCCTATCGGACGACCGTGCCAGAAATAGGGGTCGACGGTTATTTCGTGGATGATCGTCACGCCGAAAGCCGTCTTGATCGTCCATGGATCGTGCTGCAGTCTTCCCTGTTCGTGCAGGACGATCGGCCACGTTCCGGAGTGCTCACCGTTGCTGACGAGCAGGAGGTACTCGCGTGGGAAGCGCGTGTGTACGTCTCCGCGTCCCCGCTGCCATTCCCAGTCGTACTGAACTGTGTAAAAGGACAGGATCGGCAGGATTTCGAGCGAGGTCATGTGGGCCATTTGTATAGGCTCCATGCCGCGCTCGTTCATGAACTGGAAGGTTCGTTTGGCCTGCTCGCGGAGATGCCAGATGCCGTTGGAGCCGCTTATCGAGCCATCCTCTCTCGTGTACGCGCCGGTCATCGCCGTGTTCAGCGAGTGGGCGAAGAAGATATTGTCCATGTAAACACCGGTATTGCCCGCGATCTCGAAAGACCTGGCGTACCAGTGGAGGCTGTAGTCCAGGAATGATTCCGTCGGCACAATCATGATCTCCTGGGGATTCTTCTCGCCACGGTATCCGTCGTTGTAGTCCTTCATGCACCATTCGTCCATGAAGGTCCTGAACTCCTGGCAGAGAGGCTCTGAACTGCGGTTGTAGTAGAAGATCATTCTCTTGCCGCGCCGGTTGCTAAGGTTCCGGCGCGCCAACACAGCGAAGCCGTCGGCGCTTCCCCGACCGTAACGTTCGTAGTTCTTTCTGCAGCGGGTGATCACCGACTCGATGTCCCGGCTGGACATGCCCTCCTCGTTGGCGCGCCGGATCGCCTTCCAAATGAGAGTGTTCCTTCCGGCAGGATAGACGCTGCCGCAGTAGCCGGGGGCGCCCCAGTGGTGATCGCATCCGAGGACGTTGAAATTGTCCGTGTGCCACCGATGCCGCCACCCTTTGAGACGCGGTTTTACCGGCGCTGCCTGGAGTCCGAAGGTTATGGTCCTCGCCGTGGCGATCTCTGCGGGCGCGCTGACGAAATGGACGCGCAGGGTCACGTCGTTGCCGCGGCGCACCACGTCGAGATTCGCTTCGCCTGTCTTGCGTGACCAGCCGCGGTCGTTTTCAGTGAACCAGCAGAGCCCCCGGTTGGGATCGCCGAGGAATATGTAATTGCAGAAATTCTCGTCCCGTCCGACGAAAGGGAGATCCGCCGCGGACCAGATCATGCCTTGACCGGCGGGCAGCGTCGTGAACTCCGCGCCGTCGCGGTAGCGGCAGGAGATGGCGTGAATCATCCTTGCCACACGGCCCCGCATCGGTATCTCCAGATCCAGCTTCTGAACCTTCCTGCCCGGCGACGGGAGAAGCGTCAGATCCACCCTCAGCATGCCGTCGTATTCGAGCGTTGACACCGCCTTCGCGCGAAGGGGCCCCAGGGAAAACGCGCTGCGGGCCACGACCCGGTCCGGGTCGCGGCGCTTGAACGAAAAAGAGGCGGGCCTGGCCACGACTTTCCTGCCGTCGATGGTGGCGGTGTAGCGCATCGGTTTGGCCAGGATCTCCTCAATGCCCAAGCCTTCGGAATGTTCTGTCGTGACGCGATCCAGCAACCCCAACGGGTTCATCTCGTATTCTTTCAGGACTGTGCAAAGCGTATTCCCCTTCACCTCGATAGGCCTGAAGGGGGGATAGACCGTGCGGCTCTTCCCGAGATCGTTGTGCTCCCATTCGAAACGGTTGCGTTCGAACGACTTCACTCGCGGTTCGGCGGGCACGTTCTTCCCTGTTGCCGTCGCGATGATCTCATACTTCCCCCGGAGGGGCGGGAGCGTGAAGCCGGTTTCGCAGATGCCCCGGGAGAACTGCGCGGCCTTGAGCGAGAACTTCCTGACCGGTTTCTTTTTACCCCTGGAGCGGATGATGAAGTCCACGCTCTTGAGGTGGGCGTCTTCCGGCAGGCCGGAGACGTCTGTCTTGATACGCATCCGGTTGTGGTATGGGTAATAGCCGAACCGGAAATCGAGCGGGAGGGGTTTTACCGGCGGGAGTTCCTATTGCCTGCCCTGGGTGCAGGTGTATCGACTGAATCGGCCGTAGAGACAATTTCCGTCCGGGTCCTTTACGGT
>CAYXNI010000109.1:0-7778 GCA_964466285.1 uncultured Planctomycetota bacterium
GCGCCAAGGAGGCCCGATGGTATGAGGCCCCGGTTCAGGGCGCGAACGCGCACGTAGCGGGCGCGCATTCCTTCCGGCGTGGACGTCAAGAGCGCTCGAGCAAAAGGCCCTTCAACTTCCGGAGGCACGTCCGGCCTGGCGACTCCAGCCGGAAGAAATCTGGAGTTATCCACGGACACAGAGAACTCAACTTTCCTGGGCAAGTACATGCCATGGAACACCTGTTGCATGCAGACTATGCCGAGTTGCCTGATCGGGATGGCCGACCCGAGATCAATGACGGCCTCGAAATCGCGCTGGACGTAGGCCAGCCACGGCCAGGCCCAGTCCGCCGTAAGCAGTTCCCCGTCGACCAATCCCGCGGCGCCGCGTGAATTGAACCGCCTGTCCGGCTCAGTCATCGCCAGCACCGTGCTGCCGGCCGCGTCATGCCGCACCCGCCGGATTTCAGGGGCCGCCGCCACCACATCGTCGGGCAGGAGGGCCGGCCGAATTCTGTTCATGTTCCCGGCTATGGCGCTGTTGCGTGTCAGGTCCCAGAGGCTGACGCCCAGCCGCCTGAGCGCAAGGACGGAAGGAATCCAGCCCTGTGTCCAGCCGCATTCGACGGACCATGCCCCCCACCCCGAGTCGGCATTCGAACCGTAGTACTCCCACCTCTTGTAGTCGAACGCGCGGAACCAGGCCCCGTCCAGTTCCGGCCTGGCTTCGCTGCGGACCTGGATGCGCACGAGGAACTCGGCGAGTTTATCCTCCATGCGCCGGTAGCGCTCATTTCCCGTGGCGGCGGCCGCCTCATGCAAGCCGAGGAAAGCGAAGTTGCAGGTATAGAGCAGGTCCGCCACCGGTTCGCCGTTGGCATGAATCAGCGGAGCTTCGTTCGTGCCGTACGTCGCGTTGGATTCGGGAGGCGGGAAATAGCCCATCGCAACGTCGCCGAGCTCTTCCCGGATCGCCCCGCAGTCATCCTGCTCCGCGCTGATATCATTTGCAATCCGGTCAAGCCAGGCGCGGTGTTCCGGGGTGTCCTCGACCCGCAACAGCCAGGCCAGGGTCAGCAGCATACGGGCTCGTTCCTGCTGAATGCCGTTGGTCCAGAACCAGCCTCCAGGGTATTTCTCCATCGTCAGGCGTATGCCCAGCTTGGTTCGATCGAGCAGCGGCGCAAAATGCGTCTTGTCATACAGCCACAGGTAAGCCGCCCAGGTCCAAGCCTCGAAATGAGGCGAGAGCCGGACGAGGGGCGCTTCCCAGAAAGAACGCCAGCCTCTTCGGATGAGATCGGGGTGTTCGATCCGTTCGCCCCGGAATCCAAGCCGGCCGGTCGTGCGGAAATTCGCAAGGATATTGGTGAGCAGCCTTTCATCCCAGCGGTTCGTTCCGAGGATCGCGGCCGTACCCATGCACCCGAGCATGGTCTTGACGTCGTTATCCTGGTAGAGGGCTCCCGCCGCGTCAGGCGTCCATGCGATCAATCCGTGGCTGGGTTTTGCAAGGTCATCGATGAACATGCCGGAACGGAAGTAGAGCCAGTCCAGGAGGTTGGAGGCGATCCGCGCACTGCGGGCATCTTTGTCAATTGCGGAGCGGAGCGCAAAGGTAAGAGCGCTTTCGCCGTTGCAGTCGGAGCGCAGCCCCCAGGACACGGGCTGTCGGCCATGGCAATCCACCTCGGACCGCACGCCTTCAATGAGGCCATGCTCGCCATCGCCGCAGGGCCACGACGGGTCGGGCGCCGCGGGGCGCGGCCTGTCTTTCCATGACTCGTGAACCAGCATCCGCGCGTTTGTGTGCCAATCCACGCCCCGCTGAATGGCATCCACCGCCGCGGTCGCCGGAACCTTCTCGTTCCGGCTATAGCTCGGCCTGACGATCGGTGTCCACTGGAGCCTGGGCGGCGTTTCACCCGGGGCCAGCCATTCGAGTATTCTTGTCCAGATGATCCGCCAGTCTTCCACGGCTGCATACCGTGCGGTGACAAACTGGCTGAACTTCGACGTGCACACCAGCACATCGCCGCATTCATGTTCGAAAAGCAGGGGCAGGCTTTCGACTCCGGACAGTCCATAGGCGGCCTGATCGCGCCCGGCAACTTTCGCCAGGACCATGTGCGCGGGACGCGCAGAGTGCGCGGAACGCGCAGAGTGCGCGGAACGCGCAGAGTGCGCGTGTTGCGCAGAGGAAGGTTCGATCCCGACAGCGTGACAGCCGTGGATCGCAAGGATGCGCATGGGCTGAAGTCCCGCGCCGAAGAAATCGGAAGCCACCACACCTCTTTCAGTGGTAGCCCGGCGCGCGGGTCCCACGCTGAGACCGGGCAGGAATCCCGGGAACTCCAGGAAAACCCTCATTCGCTTTGCCGCGGCCTTTACGAAGAAATCGGGATCTATCCGGACCGTCTCATCGGGATACGTGTCCGCAAGAACCGCCAGACCGCTCCCCTCGGAAGCCAGTTCCAGCGCTTCGACCGGATTGGAGCAATGTCCAACCTCAACGCCGGACTGTTCCAGGACATTGAGCAGGTCGTTATCCGGCGCACAGCAAACGACGATGCCAAGGCTATGATGCATGTTGATGCCCCGCCGGGAGAAGACAGGGTTTATTCTTTGCCGCCGGCTCTGCTCCGTACAGGAATTGCATTGCGGCAACAACGGCCGAAATCATCACAAGCGCCGACCGGACAGTTCTTGCCATGCTCATGCATGCCCTCCTCAAGTTATGCCCGCTTACCGCCACGAACCGTCTCAGGCGTGAAATTCAACCGGCCGCCATCTCTGCTTGCTTCGGAGCCATGACCTCGAACCGGCCTCAACCTACCTCTGCGCGGGGGGCCTGTCAAGACCCGGATGATCCGGAAGCCCAGAGTTCGGGCAACAGGAGAAGAGGATTCCCCGGCCCTCGGAATAAGGGAATCGCTGAAGGGTCACGCGATCCGGACCGCGCCGTCCTTGACCGGCGGGAGATCGTCGTAGGACGGCTCCGCGACCTCCCGCAGCGACACGGCGACCGGCGGTTCGTAGTTCCGCAGGACCGGGAATACACCCCGGCTTTCTATTTCTCCGTTGGCACGACGATGCCGCGGATGATGAGATTCTGGCAGAAGATGAACATGATAAGGGTTGGGACCGCCGCGACCAGGAGAGAAGCGAAGATCACGCCCTGGCTTGCGAAGCTCTGAAGTTTGAAGAGCCATACCATCAGCGTCCACATCTTCTCCTCCTGGCAGACGATGAATGCCATCATGAAGTTCGAGTACGCGCCAATGAAGGCGCCGAGGGCAATCACCGCCAGAATCGGCTTGGAGAGTGTCATGGTGACGATCCAGAACTTGTGCCACTCGGTGGCGCCGTCAATGTCCGCGGCCTCGTACAACTCGCGCGGCAGGCTGTCGAAGAATCCCTTGAGCAGGAAGATGGCGTAGCCGTTGGCCATTCCCGGCAGGATCAGGGCGGCGAAGGTGTTCAGCAGGTTGAGTTCCTTCAACAGGAGGAAGTTCGGGATCATCGTCACGACCGGCGGGAACGCCATGGTGGCGATGAGGAAGAGCAATACCTTGTACTGACCGGGCAGATTATAGCGCGAGAGCGCGTACGCGGCCACGGGGTTCACGAGCAGGGACGTCCCGATGGCGAGCAGGCAGTAGATGACGGTGTTCCGGATGCCCCGGCCGTAGAGCAGGATGTACTCGAAGACCATGTCGAAATTCCGGCGCAGGAATTGCCGGCGCAGCTTGCCCGAATTCTCCAGGCAGTAGGCGTAGTCGGCCTCGCCCTGGGGGAGAGTGACGGCGGCAAAGCTTGGATATTCACGGCCGTGAGCCTGTCCCGCAGGGGAGGCTGTCCCGTACTTTTCCTGCAGGAAACTCCGCCAGCGTACCTCCGGCGAGTCTGCCTGGAGGTGCCGGGCCGGAAGCAGTTCCCTGTCCTTGAGGAATTCGGCGAAGTCTGTGAGGGCCGGGGTGGGATGGACTCGATCGGATGGGAACGGCACCTCGTCAAAACGGCTGTATCCCGTCTTGCCGGGCGTCGAATAGAGTTTGTTCAGTTTGGCTATCGTCCCGTACTTCTGTTCCAGGAACCTGGCGAATCCGGGCAGCGCGTCGTTGTCAATGAGGATAAACTGAGGATTGAGGAAATCGCGGACAAAACTCTCCCAGTCCTCGGCCGTGCCGGGGGATCCCGGGCAGCGGGCGCTCAGCGACAATTCGGCGAAAGACTTGTGCTCCGTGCCGTTGAGCCGGTTGTAGGCCGCGATGCCGTCCTTGTATTTGCTCATCACTGCGACGTACTGGCTGTAGCGGCGGTCGCAGGAGAGGCAGATGCGTTCCTGCGGCGGGCGGCTTTCCTTGAAACCGTAGAACTCCTCCATGAAGGCCGTAGCGGTCCGCTGGTAATTGCGATCGGCGAGCGGCTCGTACGGGATGGAAACCGACATCCAGGTGGGCGCGTTCAGACCGAACTTCTCTTGCAGGGTCTGAATGTCGCCGCCGCACAGTTTCCGGAGACGGTCGCGGAAAGCGCGGAGGTTGGGCGGGACATTCTGGCCGCTGTTGGAGATCGATGCGCCGAGCATGTACATGCCGCTCGGCATGGGCCGGGCAGTGAATTCGCGCCAGTCCGCCACCAACGCCGGCGCGAACGCGGCCGGAGGACCGACGTCCCGGAAACTGAACACGTCTGTTGGATAATTCTCGGAATAGTTGCTGAACTGCTCGTTGCACTTCTGCTCTATGTACTTGCGGTAAAGCATCGCATCGTCGTGCAAGTAGCGCGGCACCAGATCCAGATCGTGGACGTCTACGTTGCTCTTGGTTGCGCCGGAAACCATGAGCAGGAACGGATAGATCATGGTCAGGCCGCCCAGGACGAGGGCGGTGTACATTCCGATCACGATGGCCCGCGTCCAGATGTGGCGTCTTTCGGTGCGCAGGAGTATCGGCATGCCTATTGTCCTTCCGCCGTTTTGAAGGTCATCTTCGACAGCCGCGACATCTGAAACACGGTCACACTCAGAAGAACAAAGGCCACGATCCAGCCCATGGCCGTGGCGAGGCCGAACTCGAGGAAGACATACGCCCTGAGGAAGATCTCCAGCCCGACGACGTGCGTCGCGCGGTCCGGCCCGCCGCCGGTCATGACCATCACAAAATCGGTAGAGGACTGGAACGAGGCAATCAATGAGAAGATGAGCTGGATCAGGATGAGCGGCCGTATGGTGGGCAGGGTGACGTGGCGGATCCGTGAAAAGAATCCCGATCCGTCAATTGCCGCGGCTTCGTAAAGGTCGTCCGGAACGGTCTTCAGGGCCGCCAGGTAGATCAGGCAGCCTGGTCCCATGCTCGCCCATGTCAACGGGATCATCAGGGAGACCATGGCGAGGGACTTATCCTGCAGCCAGCCCTGCGGTCCTACGCCGAACAGGTGCAGCATGCGGTTCGCCGCCCCCGTGTCGGAAGGATCGAAAAAAACCTTCCACAGGAGGAGGGTCACGACGCCCGCCGTGACGGCCGGCAGGTAGAAGACCACGCGGAAGAAAGTTTTCCCTTGGGGGATTTCGCTCAACAGGATGGCCAGCACGATCGGCGGGACGAATACCAGGAGCAGGTACATGAGCGTGTATTCGGCGGCCCGCCACAGGGAAAGCCAGAAGAGCTTGTCATAGAGAACATTGGCGAAGTTGTCTATGCCGGCGAATGTGGACGCGCCCATGACGTTGTACTGTTGAAATGCTATCACCGTGCCCCGCACGAGCGGCACGTAGCTGAAGAGAAGGATGCCCATCACCGCGGGCGCAAGCAGGAGATAGGCAAAGCGGTGCTTCCTGAAAGCTGACGCCGGCATGACCGCCAGCGCGTCCTTGGGCGTGAACAACCGCCATACGTGGACGAAAAGCGCGATGAATGCCGCGAAAATCGCGGTAGCGAGGATCGTTGCCACAATGCGCCTGACGAGCATTGTCTTCTCGGGCACGATGCCGATCATCTTCTCATTCGCCTCCGCCACCGCGGCGGCGTTAATCTCGCGGATCTTCGCGAGGCGGACCTCGCGGTCCGGAATCTTGCCGATGTCTTTCGCGATGGTCACGTCGAACGGCCGGGACATATAAAGGTAAATCTGCTGGCACCCGGGACCGTACGGCTCCGGAACGCCGTTCCTGAAGCAGGTCCGATATGCCTCTTCCCAGAGCTTAGGGAAGAACCGGCCGTACTCGGAGAGACCGTACTCTTCCAGCTTTTCGGGCAGGATCATGCCGCCGTAACCGTTATCGACATAGACTCGTGCGCGGATTTTTCGAGCTTCGGGACTCTTGAAGAAACGGATGTATCGCCAGGCGGCGTCACGCACGCGCTTGTCGCTGGTTCCGGCAAACAGGCCCATCATCTCGCAGTTGAGCTCCGACGCCTGGACACCTATGGGACTCTTGGGAACCGGAGCGAAGGAGATCTCGTCCGGGTTCATTGCCCCCGCCCCGGGAACGGCGTACCCCATCAGCATCTCATCCGCCAGGTACCCGAACTGCATTCCGATTTCGCCGCGCTCCCACTTCAGATAAGTGTCTCTCTCATAGTAAGCGACACCGTACTCCGTCTCGCCGGATTTCGGGTTCAGCCACGGGCCCTGGATCAGCTTGGTGTAGAAGTCCACGGCCTGGGCCATCCCTTCGTCGTCGAATGTGGCCCGCCACTTCTCGGTCACAGGGTCCTGTTTCATGGCGCGGGTATTCATGGACACCATGAACGTGTAGGCAACCCAGCTTGCGCCTACGCCGGTAAACGCCACGCAGCCGTACGTCCCTTTCCGGCGGTCGGTCAACTTTTGCGCAACGGCATAAAACTCGTCCCAGGTTTTCGGGTAGTCCTTGTCGGGATCGAGCCCAGCCTTGCGGAAAAGCGTTTTGTTGTAGATCAGACAGATGGACAGATTCGTAAGAGGAATCGCATAAAAATGCTTCTTGCCGTCCGGGCCGCGGCAGTAGATGACGTCCCGCACCTGAGGCAGGACACGCTCCTCCAGTTCGTCCTTGTACATGATGTTCTCGTCAAACACCCCCTTGTCCCTGGCCTCGGCGGCGGTCATGTCCGGCCGGATGTACTCGTCGAGCGGATAGAGGAACCCCCGGCTCACGAAGTCGCGCGTACGCTGGAAATTGACGTACAGGATGTCAGGCGCCGTGCCGCCGGCTATGGACATGATCAGCCCGGCCGAGCCGGCCGGACCCGGGAGCTCCAATCCGGTCGTTTGCTCGAATTCGATATTCGGGTATCTCTTTCGGAACGTTTGAAAGACTTCCAGGTCTGCTCGGCCGGAGACCGACATGTCGTCGGGACGCGGAAGCTTCCAGGCGCGGACCTTGATCGGATCCGGTTCGGCTGCGCAAAGCGGAAGAGGCAAGGCGGCCGCCAACACAACGATGGCCAAAGCATACGCCAGAGGTTGTTTCATCATTTCATGCTTGAACCTGTTCCATCTCCATCGCCGGTTGTTGTGCGCTCTGTTGCAGCACATGCACACATAGGAAAGTGGATCGCGGCCGGCCGAACAGCCTGCTACGAACCCCCGCAGGCTTGAGATCCAACCGGCCGGCATCTCTGGTCCCTGCGGAACCATGACCTCGAACCGGCATCAACCTACCTCTGCGGGGACAGCCTGTCAAGATCCGCGTGGTAACGAGGCATTTGCGTTGATGGCGCGATCATGGCTGTTGTAGGGGCGGGTTTCAAACCCGCCCCTACAGATTGTGCGTACGAACCTCGCGCGGGCCCGCAGCGCAAATGCCTC
>CAYXNI010000110.1:0-7677 GCA_964466285.1 uncultured Planctomycetota bacterium
AGGACGGGGTTGTCCAGCTTCTGCCAGACGATCACGCGTCCGCCGCCCGCGCACCGTCCAGTTGTTCAGGCCGACCACCAGCCGATCAACCGCTTGCAAACCCACACTCTCCTCGGCCCGAACACTCTCGCAGGACCGGACTGCCGCGTACGAACTCGGCCGCGCTCATTTCCTTCCGCCCGGCCGGCTTCAGCCGAAGCAACTCGACACATCCCGCGCCGGCCGACACCACCAGCCTGGGCCCAGGCTGCACGTCGATCCGCCCGGCAACCCGCCCGCTTTCCCCGCACTCGCACACGCCAGCACGAAGAACGACCAGCCGCACCGGCTCGGCCGCCGGCAAGCAGAGATCCGTGAAAGCGCCCGGCCAGGGCGTCATCGCCCGGATCTGCCGGTCGACCGCGTCGGCGGGCCGCCGCCAGTCGATCCGGCCGTCCGACTTCTCCAGCCTCCGCGCGTAAGTCGCCCGCGCCTCGTCCTGCACTTCGTATGTCACAGAGCCATCGGCAAAAGCACCCAGCACCTCGGCCGCCAGTTCGCCCCCCATCACCGCCAGCCGGGCCATCAGCTCGCCCGCAGTCTCGTGCTCACCGATCGGCGTCACCCTCTGCGCTCGGCAGGCATCCTTGCCGTAACAGACGACCTCACCCGTGTCGAGCGCCGGCCGCAGCCTCATCACCGTCACGCCGGTTTCCGTGTCGCCCGCCAGGATGGCCGCGGCCACCGGCGCCGCACCACGATGCCGCGGCAGCAGCGACGCGTGAACGTTGATGCTCTCGATCCGGGCCGCCGCCAGCGCCGCAGCCGGCAGGATGTGTCCGTAGGCCGCCACCACCGTGAGATCGGACCCGAAGTCTCGAAGCTGTTCCGAACACCGCTTGTCAAAACGCTCGGGCTGCACCACGCGCAACCCCCGAGCCAGCGCCAGTTCCTTCACCGGCGAAACGCTCAACCGCTTTCGGCCGCGGCCGCTCGGCCGGTCCGGCTGAGTATAGACCGCCACCACGTTGCACTTTGCCAGGCACGCCTCGAGGCTCGGCACGGAAAACTCGTCCGAACCCATGAATACCACGCGGAGTCGTAAGCTCCCTTCCAGTGCGCAGCCCTCGGCGACGCGAACCTGACCGGCCCTTCTGCCTGATTATACACCCCCCTTCCTGGAATACAAACAGATTTCACCCGCGAAAACTGGACAACTCGGCCAGTCTGTCGGCCGACCCAACGTGCCTTCATCGGAATCTCTGATTGACTAAGACCGCCCGTCTTGATATACTTCCGTTCGTCACCTTGTTGGGGCCGTAGCTCAATTGGCTAGAGTACCAGACTGTCGATCTGGGGGTTGCGGGTTCGAGCCCCGTCGGCCTCGCCATTCAACTTTACACTCTCGTGATCTCCCCCCTTAGTTCCACAAGCCGCCTCTCGTGACCCGTCTGAGCCGCCTTCAGTGTCTCGGCAAATGCCTCCGGCCCCGCAATCATCTCCCGAAGCACCCGCATCAGTTCCGCATCAAACGCCTCTGCGTTGAACCGCCGCCCCGTGCGTGGCGCAACGTAGTAGTTCACCGGGAGCTTGCTCCGGCCTGCCGACCAATACCGCTTGAACGGCTCGCCCTTTCGATCCGTCAGAATCCCGACCAGCGCGGGCCGGTAGCCGCCCCGCTCCAGGTCGTGCCGCCTTCGGCAGTGGCCCCGCTGCCCCATCGCCCGCCGTTGCTGCACCTTCTCCCAAGTCTCCGCCTCAACAATCGCGTGGTGCTGGCTTGCAGACGGGTGAGTCTAGCCGTATGATGCAGTCTGTATGGACTCTGACGAGCCACACATCCGGGTGCAGCCCAGTACGGGGATACCCGGTCTGGACCGCATCATTTGTGGGATCAGGCCCGGGGATAACGTCGTGTGGCAGACCGAGCACATAGACGATTATCTTCCATTGGTCAGTCCATTCTCCGCCTACGCGAAGGCCAATGGAATCCCGCAGGTCTACTTCCGTTTCGCCGGCCATCAGGAGCTCGTCGCGGAGGCCCCGGACGTGCGGGTCTGCCGGCTGGACCCCGGAAAAGGGGTTGAGGAATTCATCACGGAGATTCACCGGGTCATCGAGCAAACGGGCCGCGGCGGCTACTACGTTTTCGACTCACTTTCGGAACTCGCCCTGAGTTGCTTCAGCGAGCGCATGATCGGCAACTTCTTCATGCTGACATGCCCCTATCTCTTCCGGCAGGACGCCGTGGCCTACTTCACGGTGCTGAGACACTATCACTCCCATCACGCCGCGTTGCCGATCGAAAAGACGACGCAGCTTCTCCTGGATGTGTACAGCCACCGCGGGAAGACATACGTTCATCCCCTGAAAGCGGCTCAGCGGTACTCTCCCACCATGCACATGCTCCACGCCTGGGAGGGCGATGAGTTTGTGCCCGTTACGGAGAGCCCCACGATCTCCGAAGTCACCACGTCGGGTCCTTGGCATGGGCTGGAGTCCGCGTCCTACCGCATGGTCGGGCTGTGGGACCGGAGGTTCATCCAGGCGGAGGAAGTTCTGGAGTCCCACGCGCGGAACGAGTGCTCCCCAAAGGTCGTCGATAGAACGTTCCGCCACCAGCTGACGCAGTTGATATCACGGGACGAGAGGATTCTCTCTCTGGCCCGGAAGTACCTGACCCTCTCCGACCTGATCTACGTCTGGAAGCGCACGATCGGATCGGGCCTGATCGGCGGCAAGTCGGTAGGCATGCTTCTGGCCCGCGCCATTTTGAAGGCGTCCGATCCCCGCTGGACCGAAGTCCTGGAAGCGCACGATTCCTTCTTTATCGGGTCGGACATCTTCTACTCCTTTCTCGTGGAGAACGGGTGCTGGTGGATACGGCAGAAACAAAAGGCGCCCGCCAGGCTGCTGGACGAAGCGGAAGAGGGGCGCGCGCGCATGCTTAACGGCCGTTTCCCCGACTATATCGTCAAGCGGTTCTCGGACATGCTCGACTACTTCGGCCAGTGCCCGATCATTGTCCGGTCAAGCAGCCTTCTCGAAGACAACTTCGGCAATGCATTCTCGGGCAAGTACGAAAGCGTGTTCTGCGCCAACTGCGGCACGCACGAGGAACGTCTTGAGGCATTCCTCCACGCGGTTCGCCAGGTCTACGCGAGCACTATGAGCGAAGATGCTCTCTTGTACCGCGCCAAGCGGGGGGTGCTTGATCGCGACGAGCAGATGGCGCTGCTCGTTCAGAGAGTGTCGGGCGCCAACTATGGATCGGCGTTCTTTCCCCACCTGGCCGGAGTGGGCATGTCCTTCAACTCCTACGTCTGGGACGCCGGCATCGATCCGGAGGCCGGGCTCCTGCGGCTGGTCTTCGGCCTGGGCACCAGGGCGGTGGATCGCTCCGACGACGACTACACGCGCCTGGTGGCCATGAATGCACCGGCCAAGCTCCCGGAAGGAAACATTGAGGAGATCCGGCGGCACGCGCAGAAGAGGGTGGATTTTCTGGATCTCGGAGAAAGAGGGTTACGTTCCGGCTACTTCGTCGACCTGGCGCGGAACAGCCCCGGGCTGCGCACCGAGTTGTTCGCCACGGCCGAGCGCGCGCAGGCCGCTGGGCAGGCTGGCGTTGTGTACACGACACTCACCTTTGACTGGGTATTCTCCGAAACATCGTTCGTGCAGGACATGCGCGAGATGCTCCGTACGCTTCGGAAGGTCTACGGGTGCCACGTGGATATCGAGTTCACCGCCAACTTCGCGGCCGACAACACCTATCGGATCAACCTGCTTCAGTGCCGTCCTTTCCGGGTAAGGTGCGAGAGCGCTGAGGCCGGAGCGATCCCCGATGTCGCGGCGGAAGATCTGGTTCTGAAAGCGCACGGCGGCATCATCGGGACGAGCCGGGCACTGTCCATTGACCGGATCATCTACGTGGTGCCGCGGGTCTACGGGCATCTGCCGGAGAGAGACCGCCACGCTGTGGCACGACTGATTGGCCGGATTACGCGCCTCGGAGAGCCGAGAGGGGCCCGGAGCGTCATGCTGGTGGGCCCGGGGCGATGGGGAACGCGCATGGCCTCGCTGGGCGTGCCGGTATCCTTTTCGGAGATCAACACCGTGGCCGTGGTCTGTGAACTCGGCACGATGCATGAGGGACTCACGCCTGACCTTTCACTGGGGACGCACTACTTCAATGATATGGTCGAGATGGACATGCTGTACATTGCGTTTTATCCGGGGACCCCGCCCAACGTGCTCAACGAAAATCTTCTCATGCAGTTGCCCAACCGGCTGTGTGACTTGGTTCCCGATGCGTCCGCCATGTCCGAAGTGGTCCGGGTCATCCACGCCGGGGATTCCGGCGATCCGGGAAGAATCTGCCTGAATGCGGACTCCATGAAACAGATCGCCGTCCTTTACCGACAGGCCGGGCACTGCCCTTAGGCAGTTTGCCGTCAACCGTCGAGGATGTGGTCGACCTTTCCTTTGTCGACATCCGCGATGAAATCAATGCCGCTGACTTCGGCGGCCTCATGGGTCAGCGACGCGATGTCGCTCCGGGAGAGGTGCTCCAGGGCGAACTTCCGGCTCCCGGCCATGAACTGGCGCAGCCCTTGGGCGAGCCGCTCATAGTAGGTGTAGAGTCCGAGCGCCCCTGTCGGAAGCTTCTCGAATTCCTCGTTGCCGAGTTCCGAGCGGAGGCCGGCTGCCGTCACAAATATCTCGTCCTTGGTGTTGCCAAAACGCTCAATGTATACGGGGACTTCGTGCTCATCGATCGTCCGCCCGATGGTCTTGCCCACCATCGCCGCCGCGATGGGACCCCGCGCCATGCCGACCAACTTCACGTAGGGTGCGCCCATCGCCAGGCCCTTGAAAATCTGGTCCTCGAACGTGAATCCGCCCGCCACCGCCAGCGCGGGGATTTTCTCGCCCCGGTCGGCCAGCCGCTTGGCGTACTGGTACAGCAGGGAATGCAGATAAACGGGCGGGAGCCCCCATTCGTTCATCATGCGCCAGGGGCTCATGCCGGTTCCGCCCCCCGCGCCATCCACCGTCAACAGGTCAAGCTTGTATCGCGTGGCGAATAGAATCGCCCGCGCCAGATCTGCGGGCCGATAGGCGCCGGTCTTGAGGAAAATGTACTTCGCGCCCGCCTTGCGCAGCTCCTCAATCCGCTTCGCAAACGACTCCTCGGTCACCATGCCCACACGCGAGTGCCGCTCGAATTCCTTGAACGCCCCGCGCTGAAACGCGGCGATGACGTTTTCATCCGTCGGGTCCGGGAGCACGATGTAGCCACGCTCCTGCAGAAGCTGGGCCATCTTCAAGTCCGCGATCTTCACCTCCCCGCCGATGTCTTTCGCCCCCTGGCCCCACTTGAGCTCGACGCATTCCACGCCCAGTTTCTCGATGGCATACTCCTGCGCGCCCAGTCGGGTGTCCTCGATGTTCGCCTGCACGATGATCGTCCCAAAACCGTCCCGCTGGTGATCCCGGTAGAGCATGACGCGACGTTTGAGGTCCACCGTATCGACCACCCGGCCCTTCCGGATAACCGTACCGGGATCCATGCCGACGACGTTCTCGCCGATCGTGATACCGGTGCCCGCGAGCGCGGACCCGATCGCCAATCCTTCCCAGTTGTTCTTCGCGATGTTCGTCGAGCCTATCCCCGGGATGATCCATGGCAGGCGGAACTTGATCCCGCGGTCATGGCCCATGATGACGGTCAGATCCACGGCCGGAAACACCGCCTTGTCGCTGTCGGCCTCGATCCCATGGGCGCCTACGGCGGTCCCCATGATGTTGAAATGCGAATAGTCGACGGGGTAGGCCTTCTCCGCCGCCGTCGTAATGACCCCGAACGGCTGCGGATAGATGACCTCGTGGCCGCGGTAAGCGGACTTCCCGATCTCGCACATGCCAATGCACCCGTCCACGCAGGTGACGCACATGCCGGATGCGGGCGAGACGGACCCTTCCGTCCTGTTCTTGGTCAGAGTTGCGGCCGACGTGTTGACTTTCGAGAAGGTTGCGATCATGGCGTTTAACTCCTCTTCGTTCTTTCGTTCTTTTGAATTTCGCAGACCACACAGGGATCCATGTAGCACATCATGTCGTCAAAAGACTCCTTCTCCGCGCAGGGCGGCCGCAGGTTCGCGCACCCGCCGCAGATCGCCTTCTCCGGCTCGCTGTACGTGCACCGGAGCTGGCAGGCGGGGCACACGTAGATGCATCCGCCGCAGAGACGGCAGACCTCGGACTTGGCGTCGAACGGAGTGCCGATGCTTCGCTTCTCGCCCCGGCCGCGAAAACCGATCGCCCCGGCGCCCATCTGTTCCTTGCACATCCGCACGCATAGCCCGCAAAGAATGCAGTCGTCATGCTCCTGCCTGAAACGCTGCTGGCGTATGTCGTGGGCCGAGGCCAGGTCTTGGATGACCTTGGATTGCGGACAGGAAGCCAGAAGGAGTTCGAGGATCATCCGGCGCGCCCGGAGGACGCGCTTCGACGCGGTGCGCACCTGGAGACCCTCCTCAGCCGGATAGGTGCACGAGGAGACCAGCTTCGCCTTGGCGCCCACGCCGATCTCCACCATGCACAAACGGCAGGCGCCGTACGGCGTGAGTCCGTCCATGTGACACAAGGTGGGGATCGGGAATCCCAGGTGCCGGGCAGCTTCCAGCACGGTCGTGCCCTCTTCAACAGAGGTCGTCAGGCCGTTGATCCTCAGAGTAATCATGCCCGTGTTTCCTTTGCGGCAGTGCCGTCCGCTCTGTTTGCCGGGCCTTGCGTGAACTGCAGGTCACACCTCAAGCACCGTCGGGCCTCGCTCACCGCTTTCTCCACAGGGAGCACCATTTCCACTTCCGCAAAGCTCTTCCTCCGCGTCTCGGCAGGGAGAACGGGAAGGGCCACGCGCGCGGCCTCTTCGATCTCCTCTTCCCCGGTCGCGGAAGGTTCCACGAAGACATCCGGCCGCATGAACCGGGGAGCTTCCCTCAGTTCGACGCCGCGCAGGTATCGGTCGATCACCACCGCGGCTTTCCGCCCGTGCGCGATCGCATCCACCACCATGCTCGGGCCCAGCACTAAATCGCCGCCCGCGAAAACCCCCGGCCGGCTGGTGGAAAGGGTCTCCGGGTCGACGCGCAGAGTCTTGTTCCGGTTGACCTCCAGCCCCATGGAGACCAGGCCGTCGCTGTCCGGTTTCTCGCCGATCGCGGCGATCAGGGTATCCAGCGGCACGTTGAACTCAGTGCCGGCGACGGGAACCGGCTTGCGCCGTCCGCTCGAGTCCACTTCGGCTAGCTGGTTTCTCACGCATTCGATGCCGGTCAGGCGTCCCTCCCTGGAGAGAATCCTGACGGGGGAGACGAAGTTCTCCACCTTCACGCCTTCTTTCTGAGCCTGCTCGACATAGCGTATCCTCACCGGCGACACCAGTGTTTCGAGCGTGACTCCCTCTTCCTTGGCCGCCTCGACTTCATCTATGTAAGCCGGCATTTCCTGCCCGGTGCGCCGGTAGAACAGCGTCACGCTCTTGACGCCCTTTTGGCGAACGGCGATTCGGGCTGCATCCACGGCGGAGTTGCCGCCTCCGATGATGACCACGTGGCCTGTGGCCAGCTCCTTGCCCATCAGGTTGAAGGCCTTCAGGAACTCCATGGAGGAATACACCCCGGCAAGCTC
>CAYXNI010000111.1:0-7672 GCA_964466285.1 uncultured Planctomycetota bacterium
CAGCTCCCCCTCCGAAATGCTCCTCCACGCCTCATAACACGGTGGATTCCAGCGATTGTGCCAGTCCACCATCAGGAACACCTTGTTCCTCTTCGCCGCCTCTATCATCGCCTCACATTCCTCGATCGTTGTAGCCAGCGGCTTTTCGCAAAGAACGTGCTTGCCGGCCTCCGCACAGCGGACAACGACCCGCGCGTGGGCCGTGTCCGGAGTGACCACCGATACGGCCTCCACGTCCTCCTTGTCCAGCATCGCTTCCACCGAGGTGTAGTAATTCGGGATGCCCCACTTCTCGGCCGCCTGCCTCGCTCGGCCCTCGTCGATGTCGCAAACGGCCACCAGGTCTGCGGCAGCGCATTGCAGGTGAGCGCGTATATGCGCCGTACCCCACAGGCCCGTTCCGACCACCGCGACACGCACTTGCCTCATCGCTCATCTCCTCCTGAGTTCCCCTATGCCGTCCGTCGCCAGGCCGCCGGACCAGTCAAACTCCGTGCCGAACAGGCTGCTGCCGGACCACGCCAGCGGTCAGCGTACTCCCGTTCACCGCGCCCGTCAAGGCGGCCCAGTCGAAGGTTCGATCGGCATCCTCTCGACCGCCTCCCTCCCCGCAACTTTTCCCTTAACTTTTCCCGGCCTTGCTTGTCTTGAAGGGCAAGGTGTGGTAAAATCACGAAAGTGGAGGACGATTGGGCGAGGGGACGATATGAGAGCGAAGAAGAGAGAGTTCAGCGTTATCATCGAGCGTGATTCGGCCGGGTATCTCGTGGCCTCGGTGCCTGAGCTGCGGTGCTGTCACACGCAGGCGCGGTCGCTAGATGTTCTGATGAAGCGCATCCGCGAGGCCATTGACCTTTGCCTCGAGGCCGAGGGAGAGGTGGGCGAGCCGCGGGAGTTTATCGGCGTGCAGCGGCTCGCGATAACACGATGACCAGGCTGCCCCGACTGACCGGCCGCAAACTGATCGCCGCCCTCGGCAAGGCTGGCTTTCGCACCATCCGCGTGAAAGGAAGTCACCATTTTCTACGCCATCAGGACGGACGTTGCACCGTGGTTCCCGTACATCGCGGTGAGACCATCGGTCCGGGCCTGACCTCCAAGATTCTCCGCGACTGCGAGTTCACGTCGCACGATCTTGCCAGGTTGACCAAGTAACAAGAGGCCGATTGCGGACCTCGCGAAGAGCGAGGAGAACGTTGAGACACATCGATGCACGTGAGAACGGCGGCGGCCCGGTCGCCGCAGGTCAGCCAGGAGGCTCGGAATCTGCTCAACCCGACCGCCAACCAGCCGATACTATGACCAGGATGGCTGGGGACACACCAAAACTGACACTGTGCGTGGACAAGGGCGTAGCCCTCGTGCGCTTCACGGAGACCAAGGTCACCGATCTGGGGCATATCAGCCTGATCGGGGCACAGCTCGTCGAGATGGTCGAAAAGGGCGGCGTCCGAAAGATGCTCATCAACATGGAGAGCCTTCGGTTCGTTTCGACCGTCGTCTTCACCAAACTGATTTCACTGTCGAAGTCTTTGCGGACGAACAACGGCGCGTTGAAGCTCTGCTGCATCGCCCCCCCGATCCTCGAAGTGTTCAAGACCATCCGCCTCGACCGCGTGTTTGACATCTACCCGACCGAGATCGAGGCGTTGGCTGCATTCCTGTCGGCAGGTTGAGTCCGGTTGCCTGACGCAAATCCCCGAAGTGCGGCGCACGCGCCGAGCCGTTTCATCCCCCTTCCCACTTCCAGTCGCGAATCTCAGGCATGTCCTGACCATATCTTGTGATGTACTCCTTGTGCTCGATGAGCTTGTCGCGGACAACCTGTTTGGCGTAAGCGGCAAGGTATCCGAGCTTCGGCGTCCTCGTAATCACGTCCTGCACCAGGTGGAAGCGGTCCAGGTCGTTGCGGACCACCATGTCGAACGGCGTCGTCGTCGTGCCCTCTTCCTTGTACCCGCGCACGTGCAGGTTCCTGTGGTTCGTACGCCGGTACGTGAGCCGGTGAATCAGCCACGGATACCCGTGGTAGGCGAAGATGATCGGCTTGTCGGCAGTGAACAGGATATCGAACTCTGAGTTCGACAGGCCGTGCGGATGCTCCTCCTTCGGCTGCAGCGTCATGAGGTCGACCACGTTGATCACGCGCACCTTCAAGCCGGGCGCATGCTCGCGGAGCAGCTTGACGGCCGCGAGCGTTTCGAGCGTCGGCACGTCCCCGCAGCAGGCCATGACCACGTCCGGCTCAGAGCCCTTGTCGTTGCTCGCCCACTCCCATATCCCGATGCCGGCGGTGCAGTGCTTGATCGCCGCGTCCATGTCGAGCCATTGCGGCTGCGGCTGCTTGCCCGCAACGATCACGTTCACGTAGTTCCGGCTTCGCAGGCAGTGGTCCGTGACCGAAAGCAGCGTGTTCGCGTCCGGCGGGAAGTAGACCCGAACGATGTCCGCCTTCTTGTTCACGACGTGATCAATGAACCCGGGGTCTTGGTGGCTGAAGCCGTTGTGGTCCTGACGCCAGACGTGCGACGTGAGCAGGTAGTTGAGCGACGCGATCGGCCGCCGCCACGGAATCCCGCTGCGCGTCACCTTCAGCCACTTCGCGTGTTGGTTGAACATGGAATCGATAATGTGAATGAAGGCCTCGTAGCACGAAAAGAAGCCGTGCCGGCCGGTCAGCAGGTAGCCCTCGAGCCAGCCCTGGCACGTGTGTTCGCTCAGGATTTCCATCACTCGCCCGTCCGGCGCCAGGTGCGCGTCCTCGTCGTCCGCTGGGAGACGCCCGGCCAGCCACGTCCGGTCCGTCACCTCGAACAGGGCGCTCAGCCGGTTCGACGCCGTCTCGTCCGGCCCGAACACCCGGAAGTTCCGCTGCTCCGCGTTGAGCTTCATCGCATCCCGCAGGAAGCATCCCATCACGCGCGTGGATTCGGCGGTGGTCGAGCCGGGCGAAGGCACGTCCACTGCATAGTCCCGGAAGTCGGGCATCCTCAAATCCTTCAGCAACAGGCCGCCGTTCGCGTGCGGATTCGCACCCATGCGACGGCCGCCCTTCGGAGCCAGTTCCGCGACCTCCGGGATCAGCCTGCCCGCCCTGTCGAAGAGCTCTTCGGGCCGGTAGCTCTTCATCCACCGTTCGAGCAGTTTCACGTGGCCCGGCTTCGCCGCCATCTCCGCCATCGGAACCTGGTGCGACCGCCAATAATCCTCCGTCTGCTTCCCGTCGACCTCCTTCGGCCCCGTCCAGCCCTTCGGAGTGCGCAGGACGATCATTGGCCATCGCGGGCGCTCGCAACACGCCTTCGTGCGGGCCTCGCGCTGGATTGACTTGATCTCCGCAATCACCGTGTCCAGCGTCGCCGCCATCAGCCGGTGCATGGTCTCCGGGTCGGATCCCTCCACGAAATACGGCTTGTAACCGTAACCAGCGAAGAGGTCTTCGAGCTCATCGTGGCTGATGCGCGCCAAGACGGTCGGGTTCGCGATCTTGTAGCCGTTCAGGTGAAGGATCGGAAGCACGGCGCCGTCGCCAACGGGGTTGAGGAACTTGTTGGAATGCCAGGCTGCGGCCAGCGGGCCGGTTTCCGCTTCGCCGTCGCCCACCACGCAGGCCGCGATGAGGTCGGGGTTGTCAAAGACCGCCCCGTACGCGTGTGAGACGGAGTACCCCAGTTCCCCGCCCTCGTTAATGGACCCCGGGGTTTCGGGCGCGGCGTGGCTGGGAATGCCCCCCGGAAACGAGAACTGCCGGCAGAGCCGCTCGAGCCCGTACGCGTCCTGCGACACATTCGGGTACAGCTCGCTGTAGGTCCCCTCGAGGTACGTGTTGGCCACCAGCCCCGGGCCGCCGTGGCCGGGCCCGCAGATGTAAATCATGTTGAGGTCGTATTTCTTGATGATGCGATTGAGGTGAACGTAGATGAAGTTAAGCCCCGGGGTGGTGCCCCAGTGCCCCAGGAGCCGCGGCTTGATGTGCTCGAGCTTCAGCGGCTGCTTGAGCAGCGGGTTGTCGTGCAGATAAATCTGCGCAACCGACAGGTAGTTCGCCGCCCGCCAGTAGGCGTCCATCTTGCGCAGTTCTTCCGCAGAAAGCGGCCCATCCGTTCTCGCGGCACGGGACGAAGTTTTCGACTTTCCTGCTCGGCTCTTGCTCATGACTTCCCCCTTCGGTCCGGTTGAGAACGCGGTCGTGTCCGCAGGCACATGTCGCGAACGAAAGCCGCGCCGGGCGGCTAACAGCCGGGCGGCTAACAGCCGCGTCTCTTCGGCCAGTATCCTTCAGACCGGGAAAGGTGTCAAGCGGAAACCCGCCCGCGTTTCCACCTTGCTTGACAGTCGGAGCGTCCCAGCTAGAATGCTGCGAGGTCCTGCACTGAACGCTGTGCGGCGTGAATCCTCGGACTCGCCGGAGCCTTCGAAGACTTCGACCGGGTGCTCGACGAAACGGTCGAGGACATCAAGGAACGGAGAAAACCATGATCTGCGCCGGAATCGATGCGGGATCGAGAACAATCAAGATCGTGCTCCTCGACGCCGAGGGCCTCGAGGTCCTGGCTTCGGGCATGATGCCGCAGGGCGTCGAGCAGGGAGCCCTCGCACTCAACCTCTTCGACAGCCTTCTCACGAAACGGAACCTCCGACGCAAGGACGTGTCAACCGTCGTCGCGACGGGCTACGGACGCAATATCCTGAGCTTCGTGGACACCACCATTACCGAGATCACCTGCCACGCCCGCGGGGTCCGCCACGAAATCCCAGATGCCCGCACCGTCATCGACATCGGCGGGCAGGACAGCAAGCTCATCCGGCTTGACGACAGCGGCGGCGTGCAGGACTTCGCCATGAACGACCGCTGCGCGGCGGGCACCGGCTGTTTCCTCGAAGTCGTCGCCGATCGGCTCGGCCTCCGCCTGCGCGATCTCGGCGATGCGGCACGCCGCAGCTGCCGGCCCGCCTCCATCAGCAGCACGTGCGTCGTCTTTGCCGAAACCGAGATCATCGGCCTGCTCGCCGCCGGAACCCCGCCCGAAGACATCGTCGCCGGCGTTCAGGCGGCGATCGCACGGCGCATCGCGTCCCTCGCCGGCCGCTTGATCCAGCCCCCCGTGATCTTCACCGGCGGAGTGGCCCTCGTCCCCGGAATGGAACGGGCGCTCCAGGCGGCCCTGGGTCAGGAAGTGGCCACGGCGCCCGACCCCCAAATGACCGGGGCACTGGGCGCGGCGATCCTGGCCGCACGCCGGCTCGAATGAGCCGGGCGGCTCGAATGAGCCGGGCGGCTCGAAACGAGCCGGGCGGCTCGAAACGAGCCGGGCGCCTGTGACGGCACGGCTGCAACGTTCAAGACGATTGCGGACTCGGCACGACTCTTCTACATCCTGCCGATCCGGCGCCGGAAGCCCTGCCCCGGCGCTTACAGGGTCCCGCTGCCGTTGGAGAGGGGAGATTCGGCGCTGCCGACCGCCTCAGCCTTCACTCTCTCGCTCCCCGATCCGAACAGGATGGTCGTCTCCCCCACCGTGATAATGTCGCCGAACATCAGCCGCCGCTCCAGCGTCCGTTCGCCGTTCACCGCCGTTCCCCCAAGGCTCTCCAGGTCGCGCACACGCCAAGCCTCGTCGAACGGCTCCACAAGAGCGTGGATTATCGACACGTGCCCGTCGGTCACTCTGAGCTGGCACTCGGGGCCGCGGCCGATGGTGACAGGGGCTTCACGCACCTCGGCCATCTTCCCAATGTCCGGTCCGCTGATCACCTGAAGAATCGCCATGCTTCCCCCTGTGCACCCGGCCCGTGGACCGTCTACCTTCCTGAGGCGCCGCCGATTGTATGGCCGGCGCCCCACACTGTCAACATGGAAAGTTATCGCGCGGACATGGCCGGTGACCAGGCGGCGTGAGCGGCGGAGAGAGAAAGGGCGGAGAAAGGTTGACCTTCCCGCCACCTACATGTATTATTGGCAGAGCAGACTGAATCATTCTCTCGGGCTCTGGGACACATGGACAACTTCCGAACCGTCGCCGCTGTGTTGGTTGTGCTGTTCGCGTTCACCGGCTTTCAGTTCATCGCCAACCACTCGCTCCGCAAGGCCGTCCAGCGCGACATCGGCTCCGCCGAGTCCAGAATGGCCGGCGTGATCGGCCAGATCGCCGCGGCGGACGCCAAGGTACGCGCGGCCCACACACAGCTTGCCGAGTTGGACGGAGCAGCCGCCAGGCTGGCGGAATCGCTCAAGGCCGTGACCGAGCAGGTGAACTCGGCCGGCGCCAGGTCCGCCGAGCTCGAGAAGTCGGTCGACGCGCTTCAGGCCAAGGTCGCCGCGCTGAGCGCGGGTATCGACGCCATGATGAAGAAGCTCGGAGCGCTGGACCGCACGGCGGACTCCGCGCAGGCCACGCAGGAGCGCGTCAAAAGCATTCAGACCCAGGTCAGCGCGGCCGACGCCGATGCGCGTTCGGCCTCGCAAAACGCGTCCGGCGCCGCGGCCGAGATCCGGAAACTGACCCAGGAGCTGGCTCAGCACAGGCAGGCCGTCAACGCCCTCGCCGATCTGAAGAAGGACATCGAAGGCGTCCGGAACCAGCTCCGACAGCTCTCGTCCGCCCTGGAAACGCCACGATGATCCCAAGACTCAAGGGCCTGACCATCCTCAAGCAGATCGGCAATGGCGCCGGCAGCGCCGTGTTCAAGGCGCGGGACGACCAGACCGGTGAGGAACTCGCGGTAAAGAGCGTCACTCCCGAGATCATAAGGGAGATCCAGAAGCTCGCACCTTCGCCCGAATGTGAGGGCGATCCCCGGAAGCTGCTCAGGCTTTACCAGGTGCAGATTCGCAATGAGTGGCGGATCGGACACCGGCTCACCAACCTGGCCGGCGGCCACATCGGAATCCCCCGCATGCACCGCCTGGTGGTCCGGCGGAACGCCCTGCTGCTCACGCGCCGTCTTCACCTGCTGATGGATTTTGTCGCCGGCAACAACCTGCGGAACAGGAGAGACTTCTCGATCGGGCAACTGGTCAGCATCTATCGCCAGGCCGCCGACATCCTGCGATTCCTTCATCAACACGACGTCGTGCACGCCGACATGAAGCCGCACCACATCATCGTCAACCATGACCTCAAAGTGCAGCTCCTCGACCTGGGCCTGGCCTGCCACCGGCAGGGCCACGCCCGGCAGGTCGCCGGCAGCCCGGATTACATGGCCCCCGAGCAGCTTGCCGGGGCGGGGGTGGACGAGCGGACCGACGTCTTCGGGCTCGGCGCCACCATGTTCTGGGCGCTCACCGGGCGCCCCATCCGGCCGAGCCTCGCAAGCCTCGGCGTGATGGACCTGCAGACGAAAACGTTCGAGACCTCCGTGCGGAAATACAACGCAGAAGTGCCCGAGGCGCTCGAGGAAATCGTCCTGCGATCCTGTGCCCTCTCCCGCCGGGCACGCTTGACGCTGTCCGAGGCCATCGCCAGGCTCGACCGCCTCGCCTGAGCCTGCCGCTCAACTCCCGTCTTTTTGGGATTCTTCCTTGCCGTTTCCGCCGCCGGGCCGCACGATCACCAGTGCCCGCCTGGTCAGGTACTTCCTGGCCACGCGGAGGACGTCCTCGCGCGTCACCGCGCGAATCCGGTCGGCAAAGCCGTCCGAGAAGCCATAGCCGAACCCGTAAAGCTCGTTC
>CAYXNI010000112.1:0-7669 GCA_964466285.1 uncultured Planctomycetota bacterium
CACCTGCGGGGCGGCGAGGCCGAGATCACGGCCAAGTATCCGGCCGGCGTGATCGGGACGGTTGAGGAGAATCTGCTGGCTGCCGCCGAGGGCGAGGCGGCGGAATGGGGACACCTCTATCCCGACGCGGCGAAACTGGCGGAGTCCGAGGGGTTCACGGAAGTGGCCAACACGTTCCGCATGATTGCGGGCGTCGAGAAGTACCACGAGCGCCGCTACCGGAAGCTCCTGGCGAACGTGAAGAACGGCACCGTCTTCCAGAAGCCCGCCAAGACCGCCTGGAAGTGCATTAACTGCGGCAATGTGATTGAGAACGCGGACAAGGCTCCCAAGATCTGTCCGGTCTGTCTGCACCCGCAGGCGTATTTCGAGCTGCGGAGCGAGAATTACTGAGCGTCGGATTGGGTGCGAGAATAGTTCCTGGTCTTTCTGCCATTTCGCCTCGCCGGGGGGACGGCGTTTTCCTGGGGTGTTTCCACAGGCTGGGTTATTGCGCCCCTTCGGGGCTTCGGCGTGGCAGGGTGTGTGGTGCAGGGGCAGAGGGGGACGTTCGAGGGAGTGGGGGGTCAAGGGGCGGGGTTTTCTTCGGTTCCGGGCGTGGCGGTTTCGTGGGTCTGCATGTGTGCGGTGATGGAGCGAAGCTCGGCCCAGCCGAAGTTGAAGCGGTCGTCCATGGCGTACTGGATCATTGCTGAGATGAGGTCTTCCTCTTTGCCTTTGTCGTAGATGAAGCAGTAGCGGTGGCGGCCGCAGAAGACGATGATGAAGGGGTTTCGGAACATGGCCGGGGCCTCGCACTGTTGAGGGAGACTGCCGCTCCGGGTGTGGCGCGGGCGGGCCGCCCGTGTTGGTTATCGGCGGGCGTGGCGGGCCCTTTAGCGTTTTGAGGGGGCGGTCTTGTGTGCTCGCCGATGGGGGGCGAGAGCGTAGGCGGCCATGAACCTCGGCTTGAAGGTGTTTCGGGGATAAGCTATAATCGTGTCCGTGTTGGCACACGAGGAGGTTGGATGAAGAATCTGAACGTGGGGATAGTAGGTTTCGGGACGGTGGGCGCGGGGGTGGCGCGTCTTATCCTCAGTGACGGCCAGGCGATTGCGGAGCGAACGGGGGTGCGGCTGGTGTTGAAGGCCGTTTGTGACATCGAGACAAGCCGGGACCGCGGCGTGAAGCTGCCGCCGCGCGTGCTGACGGACAGGCTGGAAGCGGTGCTGGATGATGCGGAGATCGGGGTCGTGGTGGAGCTTGTGGGCGGAACGACGTTCGCGAGGGAGTTGATTCGGAAGTCGCTGGAACGCGGCAAGGACGTGGTGACGGCGAACAAGGCGCTTCTGGCGGAACACGGGGGGGAGCTGTTTGCGTGGGCGGGGAAGTGCGAGCGGAGCATTTCGTTCGAGGCGAGCGTGTGTGGCGGGATTCCGATAGTCCGCGCCGTGCGCGACGGATACCCCGGGAGCGAGATCACGGAGATGAAGGGTATCGTGAACGGGACGTGCAACTATGTGCTGACGCAGATGGGTTGCGAGCACGCGACGTACGCGGAGTCGCTGCGGGAGGCTCAAGAGCATGGGTACGCGGAGAGGGACCCGTCGCTGGACGTGAATGGGACGGACTCGGCGCACAAGATTGCGATCCTGGCGCGGCTCGCGTTTGCGGAAGACATTGATTTCGGCGGGATTCGCGTCGAGGGCATCAGCGGCATCGAGCCGATGGATGTGGAGTTCGGTGCGCAGATGGGCTATACTCTGAAGCTGCTGGCGATTGCGAAGAAGGTGAACGGCGAGCTGGACTTGCGGGTGCACCCGGCGTTCCTGCCGAACGCGCATCCGCTGTCGTCGGTGGGGGGGGTGTTTAACGCGGTGTGGATTCGAGGGGAGGCGACTGGTGAGACGATGCATTACGGGCGTGGTGCAGGTCAGATGCCGACGGCGGCGGCGGTGGTGTCGGACCTGATTGACGTGGCGCTGGGCCGTGCGGCGATCAACGCGGTGTCGTTCCGGTCGCTTTCCGGGAAGTTGCCAAAGGCGAAGGTCCGGGACATTGCGGGGATTGAGACGCACTACTACTTGCGGTTCACGGTGATGGACCGGCCTGGGGTGCTGTCGTCGATTTCGGGGGTGCTTGGGCGGAACGGGATCAGCATTGCGAGCGCGCATCAGTCGGAGCAGAGTGCAGACCGGGACGTGCCGATAGTGATAGTGACGCATCTGGCCCGGGAGCATGCGGTGGCGGGTGCGCTGGCGGAGATTGACGCAATGGCCGTGGTTCGGCGAAAGACGCGGTTGATCCGCATCGAGAGATGAAGATGAAGTACTGCGTGGTGATTCCGGACGGGATGGCGGATTATGCGATTGAGTCGCTTGGCGGGAAGACGCCGCTGGAGGCGGCGGAGACCCCGAACATGGACCGGGTGGCTGTGCTGGGGCGGCAGGGCACGTGCCGGACGGTTCCTGAAGGAATGGAGCCGGGGAGCGACGTGGCGATCATGTCGGTGCTGGGGATCGATCCAGTGGTGTGTTATTCGGGTCGTGCGCCGCTGGAGGCGGCGAGCATGGGGATCGAGCTTGGGCCGCGACACGTGGCTTTCCGGTGCAACCTTGTGACGGTGGTGGACGAGACGATGATCGATTTCAGCGCCGGGCACATCAGCTCGCGCGAGGGGCAGGCGTTGATCGAGGCGTTGAACGCGAGGCTGAGCGGCCCGGATATCGGGTTTTATGCGGGGGTGAGCTACCGGCACCTGGTGGTTTATCGCGGGGGCGAGGAGATTTCGGCGAAGTGTACGCCGCCGCACGACATCATCGGTCAGCGGATCGGCAGGTACTTGCCCGAGGGGCCGGGTGCGGAGATTCTGCGGGCGCTGATGGACCGGTCGCGCGCGATCCTGGAGGCGCACGACGTGAACGTGGTGCGGGTGGACCACGGCGAGAAGCCGGCGACGATGATCTGGCTTTGGGGCGGCGGCGGGGTGCCGCACATCGCGCCGTTTCGCGACACGTTTGGGAAGAGCGGTGCGGTGATCTCGGCGGTTGACCTGGTGCGGGGGATCGGGAAGTATCTGGGTTTCGACCGGATCGACGTGGAGGGAGCGACGGGGTACCTTGACACGAACTACGCGGGGAAGGGTGCGGCGGCGATCCGTGCGTTGGAGGACCATGATTTGGTGGTGGTGCACGTTGAGGCTCCCGACGAGGCGGGGCATAACGGGAGCGTGGAGGACAAGGTTCGGGCGATCGAGGAGGTGGACGGCAAGGTGGTGGGGCCGATCCTTGAGGCGATGCTTGGGAAGACCGAGTTCCGGATGCTGGTGCTGCCGGATCACGCAACGCCGATTGTGAAGCGGACGCATTCGAGGGAGCCGGTGCCTTTTGCGATGTGCGGGACGGGGATTCTGCCGGTTCACGAGGTGCCGTTCTCAGAGAGGGCGGCGTCGGCGACGGGACTGAAGATTGAGAAGGGTCACGAGTTGATGGCATATTTTCTGAGGGAATAGCGGAGGGAGGAACATGGCGAACGTCGATGTGCTGGTTGACCGTCTGAAGGATTTCCGGACGCGTGCGGAGGCGAAGGCGGCGCTGCTTGAGATGGGGAAGGCGGCGGTCGGGCCGCTGATTGGGGCGCTTGGGAGCATGCACGGGGGCGTGCGCTGGTCAGCGGCGTCGGTGCTGGGGCAACTTGAGGCGAAGGAGGCGGTTTCGGCGCTGATCGAGGCGGTGAAGGACTTGGAGGCTGGGAGTGCGGCGGCGGAGGCTCTGCAGCGGATCACGGGGCGGAGCTTCGGCGAGGATTACGAGGCGTGGAAGCGGTGGCACGAGACGGGGGCCGCCGGGCCGCGCGGGCCGTCGGTTCCCGGTGTGACGGACGCGGACTTGGTTCAGGAGGCGGTGTACAATACCAACGTGTCGGCGGAGGAGAAGGCCCCGGGGTATGTCCTCCGCGTTCCGCTGGGGGACAGGCATCAGGACGTTATGATCAATTTCAAGGCGAAGGACGCGGAGGGGACGCTGCTGGTGGTGATCTACACGTGCTGCGGGGAGGCGAGTGAGCGGCTGTATGAGTGGGCGCTGCGGCAGAACGTGAAGATGACGGCGGGTGCGATCGCGGTGGCGGATATCGAGGGGAAGGCTAACTTTGTTGTTGTGGACGTGTGGCGGCGGCCGGCGATCACGGCGCGGCTGCTGCTGGACAGTGTGAAGCAGGTGGCGCGTTCAGGGGATCAGCTGGAGGCGGCATTGAGCAAGGCGGACCGGTATTGAGCGGGAATGCGACGGGCCGGGTGATCGTGTTCACCGGCGAGGGGAAAGGCAAGACGACGGCGGCTCTGGGCTTGGGGCTGCGCGCGCTGGGGCAGGGCCTGAAGGTGTGCGTGATTCAGTTCATCAAGGCGCGGAAGGACACGGGCGAGGTGGGGATGGCGCTGCGGCTTGGCGTGGATTTCGAGATTTTTCCGATGGGTGCGGGCTTTGTTACGAAGCCGGGTGGCAGCGAGAAGGACCGCGCGCTGGCGGCGGAGGCGCTGGAACTGGCCTGGGAGAAGATGCGGGCGTGCGACGTGCTGGTTCTCGACGAGATTAATTGTGCGATCAAGGCGGGTCTGATCCGTGTGCATGACGTGCTGAGTCTGATCGAGCACCGGCCGGCGGGGGTTCATCTTGTTCTGACCGGACGTGGTGCGCCGGCTGAGCTGGTCAGTGTGGCCGACACGGTGACGGAGATGATGAACATCAAGCACGCGGGCGAGGGCGGGGCGCGTGCGGAGAAGGGGATCGAGTACTGAAGGCCGCATGGGGAAGGGTGTGGGAAATATGGCTGAAGAACGGCAGATTGTGATTGTGGGCGCGGGGTGTGCGGGGCTGACGGCGGCGCTCTACGCGGCGCGGAACGGGCTGGAGCCGCTGGTGGTGGCGGGGGCGTCGCCGGGCGGACAGCTTATGCTGACGACGGAGGTTGAGAATTATCCCGGCTTTGTCCATGGAGTGCTGGGGCCGGAGCTGATCAAGAACATGCGGGAGCAGGCGGAGCGGTTCGGCGCGGTGCTGGTGCAGCAGGATGCACAGTCGGTGGACCTGTCGAGGCGGCCGTTCACTGTTCGGGCCGGAGACGAGGTTCTGAAGGCGCGGGCCCTGATTGTGGCGACGGGCGCCCGCGCAAACCTGCTGGGGCTGGAGGCCGAGAAGCGCCTGATGGGACGGGGGGTGTCTGTGTGTGCGACGTGCGACGGGCCGTTTTTTCGGAAGAAGCATGTGTTTGTGATCGGGGGCGGGGACAGTGCGATGGAGGAGTCGAACTTTCTTACTCGTTTTGCGAGCCGTGTGACGATCGTGCATCGGCGCGATGCGCTCCGGGCGTCCAAGGTGATGCAGGACAGGGCGCTCAGGAATCCGAAGATAGACTTTCTGTGGAGCCACACGCTTGTCGACATTCTGGGCGAGGGGGGTGTTACGGGGGTGAGGGTGAAGGATCTCAAGACTGCGGAGGTAAGGGATATTCAGTGCGGGGGGGTGTTTTATGCGATCGGTCATACGCCGAACACGGATCTTGTGAAGGGGCAGCTCGAGCTGGATGAGAAGGGGTACGTCGTGGCGCAGAACCGGCGGACGCTGACGTCGGTGGAGGGGATATTCGCGGCGGGCGACGTGGTGGACAGCCTGTACCGCCAGGCGGTGACGGCCGCGGGGATGGGGTGCATGGCGGCGCTGGACGCGCAGCGGTTCCTGGAGGCGGGGGAGTAAGGGGTTGCGGTGGGGGTGCCGGGGGGTTCTGCACATTCGTTCGGCGTTTCCGGTGAATCTTGGCGGAAGTGCTTGTCAGTACGGCAGTTGTGTTGGCGCGAACGGCAAGACGGCCGTCAGCGGAGTCAATTGGGGACGGGGGGTTTGGTTTTTCGATGTTTTTCTGCTTGACTTCTGGGCGGAATGTGCGATATATGAATATAGGTTCGTTCGGTGAGGTATGGCTCAGAGGGTGAGTCTTTATTCGTGAGGGGGACCGATGGGAAGGGTGAGGTTGTCGAGAAGGGAACGGGAGAGGTCGATGCACCGGCAGCAGATGCTGGAGGCTGCGGAGCGTGTGTTTGTGCGGGACGGGTACCGTGGTGCGACGATCGAGCGAACGGCGCAGGAGGCGGATTTTGCGGTCGGGACGCTCTACAATTTTTTCAAGAGCAAGGAGGAGTTGTTTGGGGAGGTAATCACGAAGCTGGCGAGCGAGGTGTTGGCGCTGTTGGAGGAGAAGGTGTTTAATGAGGCGGATCCGCTGGCGGCATTGGAGGCTTTGATTGACGTGCGCCTGACTTTTCCGCTGAAGCACCGTGGTTTCGCGCGGGTCTTTTTCGAGGCTGCGCCGGGCGCTGCGGTCGATCTTTCGAGTTCGCTGCCGGATGGTTGCCGGGAACTTTACGACCGTTATGTGCGGTCGGTGGTGGGGATTCTTGAGAGCGGGATGCGGTCGGGGGTGTTTCGCGCGGAGGATCCGCTTTATGTGACGTTGTGCCTGGAGGGAGTTTTTCGGAACCTGGGGGTGTATTGGATTAAGGAGACGACCGAGGTGCAGGCGGAGGCGGTGGAGAAGGTCAAGAGGATTCTGTTGGGGATGGTGTGCCGAGAGAACGGGCGTATTGAGGAGGGGCATGTGCGATGAAGAAGATGACGCGTGGACAGGTTCACAGGGCGTGGAGCCTGGCGGCGGTCGTGGTGGCTGTCTGGCTGGGGGGGTGTATGTCGGAGCGGGCGGTGTATGAGGAGATTTATCAGAACCGTCAGCATGCTTACGAGCAGTGGAAGAAGGCTCGGGAGGGTCATGAGGGTGCTCAGACGGTGTTGAAGGGGGAGCTGAACATTAGTTCGGCGGTGCTGATAGCGATGGGGAACAACAAGGAGCTTCAGGCGATTACCACGGACAAGGACGCGGCGTCGGGGCGGCTGATGGAGGCGTATTCGGGTTTGCTGCCGAAGCTGGACGCGAGGGGCAGTTACACGAGGGTAGACGCGGTCAGCGCGCCCGGTGGGGTGGCGGTGGGTGCGTTGAACAACTATCAGGCGGAGTTGGTGTTGACGCAGCCGATTTTTCACGGGGGTGCGATCTGGGCGGGGATCCGCGGGGCGAAGGTGTTTTCGTACCTGACGGATCAGAAGGTGGCGACGACGGTGCAGGAGGTAGTGAACCAGGTGCGGAGGGGGTATTACGATGTGCTTCTGGGGCAGGAGCTGGTGAGTGTGAGCCAGGGTGACGCGGATGTGGCGAAGGCGCATCTGTCGGACGTGGAGAAGAAGAAGGCAGCCGGGGTGTCGTCGCAGTATGACATGTTGCGGGCGCGGGTGGACGTGAGCAACGTGGAGGCTCAGTTGATCGAGCGGCAGAGTGCGGTGCACGTGGCGATGACGACGCTGTTGAAGACGCTGGGTGTGTCGCAGGAGAGCCTGGTGGAGTTGACGGACAGGCTGGAGTATCAGAAGGTGACGCCGGACATTGAAGAGGCGGTGAAGACGGCTTATCGGGAGCGGCCGGAGATTCTGCAGGCGGAGCTGATAATCCGGCTGGACCGGGAGGCGCTGAAGGAGGCGTGGGCGGGTTTCTTGCCGAGGCTGGACGCGAGTTACGCGCGGACGCTGGCGAAGCCGGACCCGCATGACGCTACGAGGGACGAGTGGGGGCGGTCGTGGAATGCGGGGCT
>CAYXNI010000113.1:0-7653 GCA_964466285.1 uncultured Planctomycetota bacterium
GAGTTCACCACACCGGACGAATTTCGAAGGGAGTTGAATTATCACGGTTTTGTCGAAAAAGTCAAACAAAATTTGCCCCCGCAGGGCGGGGGGTGCGGTTGTATCATGGTTGATGCTTGACTTTCGCTCGCGATTCGGAGAAAATCTCTACTTGTTCGGTGGGGAAACTGCGTCGGGACGAAAGGACGGTGTGAATATGAGAGCGATTTTGCGCACGGTTCGGGTTGCATCGGTGGCAATGCTCTTGTTGGGCTCGGGCTGCACGTATCTGCGGCAACGCGGCGAAGACGCGATGGACATGATCGACCTGGGGGTGACGTGGTCGAAGACGCCCGGCTTCGCCCTGTACTATGACTTCGTGCCGATTATTCCCATTGGGTACGGGCACGTGGATGGGCATTTCGCGGGGCTTGGCGGGGGGCGCTTCGGCGTGATGCGGCACTACGAGCACAGCATCGGGCTGATCCTGTGGGGCCAGGAGGAGGTGGGCTTCAAGGACTTTGACGTCGCCGAGCCGGAAACGGTGAACTTCCAGCGCACCGGCCTGGTCGGGATGATCCAGGGACCGTTCCCGGGGCCCGACTACGTCATCTCGTGCCCGCATTACCTGCACCTGGGCTGGGTGGGGCTGGCCGGCTCGCCCCGGTACTACCAGATGCTCGATTTTGTGCTGGGCTGGACAACGCTGGATATCGCGTTCGACGACGGTCGGGAACGGGGGAAGTGGGGAGCGAAGCGGGTGATCGGGATCGACGTGTCGCCGTTTCAGGAACGAGAGGATCAACCACCCCCGGCGGCGCCTGGAAAGTAAAGATAAGGTACGGGACCCCCTGGGTGAATGGAGGTTGGCGAAAACCAGACAAGGTCGCCTTGACTTCACGGGAGGTTTGCCGGAGAATAGGTTGGTTTTTGTGGCAACAGGACAAGCAACGCTAGTATTGAAAGGAGTTCGCATGTCTCGCATTCCAGCGTTATGGCGGCCTGGGCAGGTTGTTCTTCTCGCGGGCGTTCTCTGTCTGACGGGTTGCACGTACATGAAGAACCGCGGGAGCGACTTCACGGACGTGTTTGACGCGGGCGTGACGGTCTCGAAGAAGCCCCAGTTCACACTCTATGCCAACTTCCTCAGCCTGCTCAGCCTGGGGTATGCGCACTTCGACGGGACGCTGTATGGCATGGCGGACCGGCACTACGGTGCGGTGACGGCCCGCGAGCACGCGGCCGGGCTGCTGGTGTGGGGCCGAGAGCAGTTCGGGTACGAGACGTTTGATCTCGCCGACCCCGAGTCGCCGCCTTCGTGGCGCGTCGGCCTGGTCGGCCTGCCGATGGGCCCGGCCCCGCCCAAGGGACAGACGGTGAACTGCCCCAAGATGCTGCACCTGGGCTGGGTGGGCATCACGCTCAACTGCAAGTTCGGACAGTTGGCGGACTTCATCCTGGGCCTGACGACGCTGGACATCATGGGAGACGACACGGCGGGGAGGCCCGAGAAGCCGCCAGCGGCGCTTCCGGCGGCCGAGGCTGGTGAAGCTTCCCCGAAATAGGAAACCGCGAGATGACTCCAGCAAACCAGGGCGTCTGCGAGAAGTGCCGCAAGGCGGTACCCACCCGGCACACAATCAAGGAAGGGCGGGTCTACCTGACCAAGGATTGTCCGGACTGCGGCATAACGGAAGCCGTGGTCAGCTCCGATGCGGCGACCTGGCAGCGCAAGCGGGACATGTTCGCCTACCGCCCTTCCGAAGCGGAGTACGCCTGTGCGCTGAACTGCACCGCATGCGGCCGCAAGCATCATCCCCGGATGGTCTTCCTGAACGTCACGAACCGCTGTAACATGAACTGCCCCATCTGCATCGCCAACATCCCCGGGATGGGATTCGAGTTCCATCCGCCGCTGGACTACTTCGAGCGGGTGCTCGACGGCCTCGCACAGTTCGATCCGAAGCCCACGGTGAATCTCTTCGGCGGCGAGCCGACGATGCGCGAGGACATGTTCGACATCATCAAGATGGCGCGGGACCGCAAGCTTCGCGTGGGCATCGTGACGAACGGCCTGAAGCTGGCCGACGAGGAGTTCTGCAAGAAGGTCTGTGAGAGCAGAGCACGGGTCCTCCTGGCGTTCGACGGGCGGAGCCCGGAGATCTACACCCGGCTCCGGAAGAACCCCGGCGCGTATGGCAAGAAGCTCAAGGCCCTCGAGAACCTTAAGAAGTACAGTACGCGCAAGCACACGATCATGTGCTGCGTGGCCCGCAAGATCAACGACAAGCACATGCGGGACCTGATTGACTTCTGCCACGAGAACCGGGATTACATCCAGTTCATGCACCTGATTCCGCTGACGGAGACGTGGAAGGAAGGGGAGTTCGAGACGGATGTCACCACGACGATTGAGGACGTGGAGCAGATCATCGGCGAGGCGTTTCCCGGGGAGAAAGTGGAGTACATCCCCGCCGGGTTGCCGCACCGGCTGAAGAAGGCGATGGCGTTCTTCGGGTCGCCGCGCCTGACGTTCGGCGGCGTGCATCCGAACTGCGAGTCGGCAACCATCCTCTTCTCCGACGGGACGCGCTACCGGCCGATCAGCCACTTCCTCAAGCAGCCGCTCGACGAGGTGTGCCAGGAGACTGTCCGCCGGGCGAAAGCCATCGACGCGAAGCTCGACCGGCTCGATCCGAAGCGGTGGCTCGACCGGTGGAGGGGGCGGCTGCTCGTCGCCAGGACGTTCGGCGGGCTGTGGTTCCGCGCCCTGAGTCTCAAGCGGATCACCAAGGGACACCCGATCCTGGCGCCCATGCGCATCCTGGGCGGGGCCCTGTTCGGCAAACGCCTGAAGGACCAGCTTCGCAAGCACACGGGAATCACTCATATCCTCGGGATGATTGTCCTGCCATTCGAGGAATATCACTCGGTCGAGGCGGAACGGCTGAAGCACTGCACGGCAGGCTTTGCCTTCGAAGACCCGGACACGGGGGAGATCATCACGATCCCGGTGTGCGCATTCTCCTTGTTCCGGGACATTGAGCGCAGGATCGCTGTGAAGTACGGTACCGCAACCGCCGTGGTAGCGCAAGAATGACCGGCTCCGAAGACAATCTTGAGTTCTGTCCCGACCATGACGCGAATGCGCCGAGGATCACGGTCGAGACCGTGCGGCAGTATGTCGTGGGCGTGGGCCAGCAGGTTCCGCTGGTGGACGGCCGCCAGGTTCCCTATGTGAACTTCGACAACGCGGCGACCACCCCGCCCTTGCAGCCGGTGCTCGAATGCTGCCGGCGGTTCTACGAGTGGTACGCGAGCGTGCACCGCGGGAGCGGGTTCAAGTCGCTGCTGTCGACGCACGTCTACGAGAAGTGCCGGGAGGTGGTGGCGGAGTTCGTCGGCGCCGACCTCGGGCACCATACGCTCATCTTCACGCAAAACGCCACGCACGCCCTCAACAAGCTTGCCGCGCGGGTGTGCCTGAAGCAGGACCACATCGTTCTGACGACGGCGATGGAGCACCACTCGAACCTGCTGCCGTGGCGGCGGCTGGGCTGCCGGGTGGAACACGCGGGCGTGCGCGCCGCAGACGGCTCGCTCGACCTGGCGGCGCTGGAGCAGAAGATCCGCGAGAACTCCGGGCGGCTGTGCCTGGTCACGGTCACGGGGGCGTCGAACGTGACCGGCTACATTCCCCCCCTGGGGCGGATCGCCCGGCTGGCTCACCAGCACGGGGCGCTGCTGGCGGTGGACGCGACGCAACTCGTCCCGCACCGGCCATTCAGGATGGGAGCGCTCGACGACCCCGAGCGGGCCGACTTCGCCGTGTTCAGTGCGCACAAGATGTACGCCCCCTTCGGCTGCGGCGTGCTGATCGGGCCGACCTGGGTGTTCGAGCAGGGGACTCCGGACACGGTGGGCGGCGGCACGGTGAGCGCCGTCACGATGGATGAGGTGCTCTGGGCGGAGCCGCCGGAAAAGGACGAGGCAGGCACGCCGAACGTGCCCGGCGCCATCGCCCTCGCCAGCGCGGCCAAGACGCTGCGCTCTATCGGAATGGAGAACGTGGCGGAACACGAGCGTGAGCTTACCCGCCGCCTACTGGGCGCATTGAGCCGGATCGGCAAGATCACGTTGTACGGCCTCAAGGACCCGGCCGTCCGGCAGGACCGGCTCGGCGTGATTCCGATGAACGCGGACGGGTTGAGCCACGGGCACCTGGCAGCGGCGCTTGGGTACGAGTGGGGCATCGGAGTCCGGAACGGCTGTTTCTGCGCGCAGCCGTACGTGCGCGAGCTGCTGGGCGTCTCGGACGAGGCGGTGAAGGGCCTGCTCGGGAAGCTCGAGGCGGGAGAGCCGGTGGACATGCCCGGCATGGTGCGAGTCAGCTTTGGCATGTACAACACGGCCGAGGAAGTGAACTACCTGGCGGAGGCGTTGCGAAGCATTCTGGCCGACGGGCCCAGGGCGAACTACGTGCTGGACGACCGGTACAAGGACTACGTGCCCGATCGAGCCCATGTCCGGCTCGAAGATTACGTGCCGTTCTGATTCAGTGCCCGCCCGGCACATCGCCTGCCGTTTCCCGCCGCACCCAAGAGCGGCCTGCTCTGGTCAGATGATGGCGTACGCTGGACGGCGGTGCCCGAAGACTGATCCGCCTTCCTCAATCGCCTGCTTCCTCTCTTCCTTCCTTCTTCGCCTTCCTTCGCCTTCCTTCTTCGGCGCCAGTTCGGCATCAGGTCACCGCTGATTCTTGCAGATTCCACCGTCGAACTCGGCCTGAGCGCGCCCGAAATGAAAACGTGCGACGTAACCATCGTCGGCGCAGCATGATGCATTCTTTCAAGGTGACAGGCACCTTGAAAATGCTACTTTGTAACCGTCGTGTTTGGGAATTCCGGTTCCCATGTCTCCCCTTCCGGGTCGCCGGCCGCCTTCAAGTACAACGGGACCAATCGCTCGAACCTCTGGTTAAAACCATTGCCGCCCCAGACATTGATATCTTCTTTCGGGATTTCAAGAGCGGCCTGTTGAAAGGCATGGCGCACGCCCTGAACGTCCTTTTTCCGGGCGGCAAAGCAGGCGGCGATCATGCCCCAAGGCAATGGTCTTGTCGCGCCGTATGTGCGTGGTCCGGGCTTCTTTCTGGGGTGTTCGATTTCGTACCTACGGTCGCGCCAGAAACCTTCCCAGTAGGCATACTCAGAATCAAGCATGTCCGGAGGGCAACTTGGTATGACATACCTGACAAGGTGATATGAGAACGCCTCCCATATGTTGCCCAATTCGTAGCGTTCATCTATTTCCGCCCGATAACCCAATTCCGCCATCGCTCGGACATACTGGGCCGTGTAAGGGAAGGCCCGCGTGTCGGGGGGCCGGAGAATGTCGTCATCCTTGGTCCAATCATGTATGCTCGCGAACGCATTCAAGCCTACATTGAACTGCCTATCGAGGATGTTCCTGTGGTGTTCGGGTGCCTGTGAGCCAAAGCGCCTGATATACAAGCTGCACTCCGGAAGCACGCTGTCTGCGACGGCGACGCGGTTCTTGCGTTCCTGTGGTGACAAGGCGGCATCCGCGTGGACAACTACCAGGTACTGGGCCTCCTCATTCGAAGAGTCCAGTTGAGCGGCCCGCCGCGCGTGGTTCAGAACCGCAAGGCGCACCGGCGCCGTCAGGTCGGTCTGCCGGTCCATCTCTGCGCGCAGAGCCTGGTAATCGCGCGGCAGTGGTTCCAGGAGTCGCCTCGCCGCATCAAGTTCATTTCTTGCCAGCTCTGTTGTGCTTCCTATACAGCTCGGCAAACAGACGGCTGAAAGCACCACCAAGATATGAACGGGGATAATCAGACGCTTCATCGAATCATTCCTTTCTCGTTAATCTGGGGACGCCATATCAATTTCACTCCACCCTGCACTCTGCGGATGGTGCACTCATTAACGATGTGGCGCTGCTCGGCTACTCGCCTTCTTTCTTGTCTTCCTTGCCGCCGATGTCGTAGGTGATGTGGTAGGCCTCGCTGTCGAACTTGGTTTCGATGTTGTAGCCGGTGTTGTGGAAGATGGTGAGCATGGGTTTGTTTTCGGGGAGGACGGTGGCGTAGAAGCGCCTGACGCCGCGCTGTTTGGCGACCTGGGTGAGGTAGTCGAGGAGGAAGCTGCCCATGCCTTTCTGCTGCCATTCGTCCTGGACGATGAAGGCGACTTCGGCGGCCTGTGTCTTGGGGTCGAGGAAGTACTGGGCGATCGCGACGATTTCCTCGCCGGAAGGGCCGGGGACGACGCCGACGATGGCGAGGTCGTTGCGGTAGTCGATGTTGGTGAGCTTCTGCACGTCTTTGTGGGGGAAGGTCATGGTGTGGGTGAAGTAGCGGGTGCGGACGGAGTCGGTGCTGAGTGAGTAGAGCATGTCGGACAGTGCGGGCTCGTCGGTGGGCTTGACGGGGCGGAAGAAGATCTGGGTGCCGTCGCGGAGCGTGTCGTAGCGTTCCAATTCCTCGGGGTAGCGGACCTGGTCCCAGGCGAGCTCGATCTGGTCGGCCTGGATCTGGCGGTGGGTCTTGGCGGCCTGGAGGAGTTCGTTGCGGAATTTCGGGTGTGCGATGTTGATCAGGGAGAGGACGCGCTCGCGGATGCTCTTGCCGTGGAGGTAGGCGACGCCGTATTCGGTGACGACGTAATGGACGTCGCCGCGGGTCGTGACTACGCCGGCACCTTCGGTGAGGTGGGGGACGATTCGGGAGATGGTGCCGCGGCGCGCGGTTGAGGGCATGGTGATGATCGCCTTGCCGCCGCGGCTGCGGGCACAGCCGCGGATGAAGTCGACCTGCCCGCCAAAGCCGCTGTAGAACTTGTGGCCGAGCGAGTCGGACACGACCTGGCCGGTGAGGTCGACTTCGAGGCCCATGTTGATGCCGACCATCTTGTCGTGCTGGCTGATGATGCGAGGGTCGTTGACGTAGTCCGTGGGGTGGAACTCGAACAGGGGGTTGTTGTCGATATAGTCGTAGAGACGGCGGGAGCCCATGCAGAAGCTGGCGACGACCTTGCCGTGGTTGATGGTTTTCTTGGCGCAGGTGATGGCTCCGCACTCGATGAGGTCGATGATCCAGTCGCCGAACATCTCGGTGTGGACGCCGAGGTCTTTCTTGTCCTTGAGGAATTCGGCGAGGGCTTGGGGGATGCGGCCGATGCCGCACTCGATGGTGCTGCCGTCCTCGACGAGGCGGGCGATGTTCTCGCCGATGCGGCGGAGGGTCTCGTCCGGCTCGGGGACGGCGGTCTCGATGAGGGGTTCGTTGTGGGGGACGAGAACGTCGATCTTGTTGACGTGGATAAAGCTGTCGCCCAAGGTGCGGGGCATGTGTTCGTTGACCTGGGCGATGACGTAGTGGGCGTTGGCGGCGGCGGACATCACGACGTCGACGGAGACGCCGAAGCTGCAAAGGCCGTTGACGTCGGGCGGGGTGACGCTGATGAGGGCGACGTCGATCGGGATGCGCCCGGACTCGAACTGGAGGGGGATGTCGTAGAGGAAGATGGGGGTGTAATCGCCGACGCCCTGCTCGATGGCGTCGCGGACGTTGTCGGTGACGAAGAAGGTGTTCATCTTGAACTTGTCGCGGTGGGCGGGCTCGACGTAGGGTGCGGCGCCCATTGTGAGCAG
>CAYXNI010000114.1:0-7642 GCA_964466285.1 uncultured Planctomycetota bacterium
TTCCTCCGCCCCAGAGTCTATATGGGCGGGCGGAATTTCGCAACATGATTTCGGAGGGGGTACGGCTTGCCGTGCCGCTACATGCGGTATGTGAGGCGCTGGAAAAGAGCCAAATCGCAAATGCCTCGGCCGGCACCGCCGGGCAAAACCCTTTGCAATCCGCCCGGTCTTTGCTACAATTTTTCCAAGTTGTATTGAGTTCTGCCCGGCCGCGGGCCGTGCCAGAGAAATACGCTGTGTTATGCGGTTCCGGTTTCACCGAGCCTGACAGGCGGCCGTGCCGCGAATCCTCTCATGCGGTTTCGCGTATCGCCCTCCAAATGGCGGACTGTGGCTTGAACGAGAGGGATACTATGCTTTCGCCGGCCGGGGTTGAACCCGAGGCCAGGATCGCTCGGGAAAGGCTGTTGCGTTGACGGCTCAAAGTCGATCGGCGTTGTTTAACCAGGAGTTGCCCGCGCCGTTGGCCGCCCTTGCTGCGGCCGAGGGAGTGAACCTGGGGCAGGCCTGGCTGACGACCAGCACGGACTTGAACCTGACCGGCCGGTACGAGGAAGTGTTCCTGGTCGTGGAGCCGGAGCGGCTGGTGACCGTGGGCCTGCCGGAGCCTCCCCACCGGACTGCGGTTCGCGTATCCATCCGCCGGCAGGACATCCTCGGCGTCCGCATACGGCAGGGCATCGGCGGAGGTTTTCTCGAAGCGCTGGTCGAAGGCGTCTACGTCGAAGTGCTCGCCTTCTCGAACGCCCGCGCCGACCTGTTCCAGAAGCTCGCCGCCAAGCTGAAGGCTTGGTACGCGGGCGAAACACCCGTTGTCACCGCCGAAGACGACGTGGACCCCCGCAAGTGCCCCAAGTGCGGGTTGCCTCTGGAGTTCAGGGGCGACATCTGCCGCCGATGTTTCAAGGGCAGTGCTGTCTTTGTCCGCGCCCTCAAGATGATGCGGCCTTACCTGGGCAGGGCCGTCGTCATGCTCGCTTTTACCTTCATCGCAATTGGCATCAGCCTGATCCCGCAGCGCGTCGTTCTGCCGCTGCTGATTGACAAGGTGTTGGCGCCCGGGCAGGCCGGCAACGAGCCGCTGGGAAATCCTGCCCGCTTGCTGCTCGTATTGGTGGGCGCGCTCTTGGGCATACAGATCTTGCTCGCCGCCCTGCAAGCGACGGCTGGGCGGCTGTCCAGCTACATCGGTACCCGAATCTCCTATGACATGCGGACCCGCGTGTTCCGCCACCTGGCTCGGTTGGGGGTCGATTACTACGACCGATACAACGTGGGCCAGCTGATGAACCGTGTCGTGTCGGACGCCGACCAGATGAAGGAATTCGTTCGGCAGATGACCAGCGGCTTCCTGGCGCAGTTTGTCACGCTGGTCACGGTAGGGATCATGCTTTTCAGCCTGAGCTGGAAACTGGCCCTGATCACGCTGATCCCTGCGCCGTTCGTCGTCGTCGCAACGATCTTCTTCTGGAAACGCATCTATCCGCGCTACTATCGGGTGTGGGATGCGAACAGCAAGCTCCACGGCGTACTCAACACCATATTGAGCGGGATTCGCGTGGTGAAGGCGTTCGGGCAGGAAGGCGCCGAAGGCAGGCGTTTCAGCCGTTCCGCCGCCTACGTACGCGACAGTTTTCGCAGGGTCGAATACACCGTCACGCTGTTCAATCCGTCGATCGGGCTCCTGTTTCAGCTGGGCGGGATCCTCGTTTGGTTCGTGGGCGGGCAGTGGGTCCTGCAGAAAGACCTGACCCTGGGGAGCCTGATGGCGTTCCTCGGGCTCCTGTGGCGCTTTTACGAGCCGCTTGGCCAGCTCACGCAGCTAACCAACTGGCTCACGCAGTTCCTCACCGCCACGCAGCGCACCTTCGAAATCCTCGACACTCCGCCGCAGATCATCGAGGTCAAGAACCCGCAGCCGCTCCCCGACCGCGGCGGCGCCATCCGCTTCGAGAACGTCACGTTCGGCTACAGCCGTCACGAGCCCATCATCAAGGACGTGAGCTTCGACGTTCGCCCGGGCGAGCACATCGGGATCGTCGGCAAGAGCGGCTCGGGCAAGACGACGCTCGTCAATCTCCTCGCCCGCTTCTACGAGATCGATGAAGGCCGGATCACGATCGATGGCGTGGACATCCGCGACCTCAAGATCGAAGACCTGCGCGGCTACATCGGCGTCGTCCTTCAGGAGCCGTTCCTGTTTCGCGGCACGATCTACGACAACATCGTCTACGGCCGGACCGACGCCTCGCCGGAGCAGGTGCTCGATGCGGCCAAGGCGGCCAACGCCCACAACTTCATCATCCGGCACATGTTCGGCTACGACACCTACATCGGCGAGCGCGGGGCCGGGCTCTCAGGCGGCGAGCGGCAGCGCATCTCGATCGCCCGAGCCCTCCTCTACGACCCCAAGATCCTCGTCCTTGACGAGGCCACAAGCAACGTCGACACTGAGTCGGAGCTCATGATCCAGGAAGCGCTGGTCCGCGTGACCCAGGGGCGCACCACCCTGGCCATCGCCCACCGCCTCAGCACTCTCAAGAACTCCGACCGTATCCTGGTCGTCGACGACGGCCATATCGTCGAACAGGGAACTCACGAGGAACTGCTGAAGAGCAAGGGCATCTACCAAAGGCTGGTCAGGATTCAGACGGAGCTGTCCCGCGAGACCGTTGTGGACGGTCTCGACGCTCACGACGGAAAAAGAAGGTTGCATTGAGAAAGGAACGACAGACGGAACAGACGGACATGCATCGCCCCAGTCAGAACAAGGACGAAGCCCCCCCGGTGGGAAACGAGCCAGACAACGAAGAGAAAGCCCGCAATGGCCCGAACCAGACGCGAATCCGGTTCCTGGCTCCGGCCACGTGCCGCATACACGTCGGCAAGCACGGGGCGCTGCACGTGACCATCCCCGACGACCAGACCTACGGCGGAGTCTACGCCGCCTACGCATTCCCTGTGACCTACAGCGACCAGTACATCTCGCTCATCCAGAGTAACCCCGACGGCCAGGACGTCGAGGTCGGCATGATCCGCGACCTGAAGGAGTTCCTGTGGGACCAGGCCGACCTCGTGCGCCAGGCGCTCGCCCGCCGCTACTTCATCCACACCATCACCAGGATCCACCACGTCGGGTTCGAGCACGGCCTGGTCGCCTTTGACGTCGAGACCGACAAGGGGCGAGCCAGCTTCCTCCTTCGGTGGAAGGGCGACCGAGCCGTCGACTACGGCCGGCACGGCAAAGTCCTCATCGACGTGGACGAAAACCGCTACGTCATCCCCGACCTCGACCAGCTCTCGCCCGGCGAGCAGGCGGACTTCACCCGCATCATCTACTGGTAATTGCAGAACCGGCCCCTGTCCGAAGCCCGGTCACCCGCGCAAGAGCCGCGCCCGGGCCGTTCCCCGCCGGCGGCTTGTCTTATGGGGCCAGCCACTCCACGGCGGAGCCGCTGAAGGCAGTGTTGTTGTTTTCGTCGGCCTCGTCGATCGCTCCGCCCGAATCGAGGTCGGCCGCCAACTGGTAAAGGCCCGGCGCCAGGTCGGGGACCGCCAGTGACGAGAAGGAGTACTTCTTCGACCGCCCCGCGCTCAGCTTGACCGTCACCTGGATGCTTCCCAGCTTGGTATCGACGCCCTTCTGAAGAACGCCGTCCGACGAGGCGTAAAGGTCGATGACGATGGTGCCCGTGGCGGGCACGTTGCCGTTGTTCGTGACGAGGAGGCATACCTTCTTGATGACGCCGGCCTTGCGGTTGCCGTACTGAACCGCGAGGGGGAGGGCGGCTGCATCAATCACGCCGACGAGGTCGCGGGCCGGGGCCAGCCACTCGACGGTTTGGGTTGACACGGCCAGGTCCTTGTCGCTGCCCGCTTTGGTGATGTTGTGGCCGGAGTCGACGTCGGCGATGAGATAATAGGGGCCTGCCGGCAGATCGGGCGCCGCGATCGCTGAGAAGGAAAAGGCCCTTGCCGCGCCGGGAGCGAGCTTCACGGCGACTGTGACGCTGCCGAGCTTTGTGTCGGTCCCCTCCTCCAGCGTCTGGTTGGCCGAGGCGTAGAGGTCGAGAGTCATCGTGCCCATCGCGGGCGCCTTGCCGGTGTTCGTGACCAGCACCGGCAGCTTCTTGATCACGCCGGCCTTGCGGTCGGTGGGCAGTAGCGAGCCCGGAAGGGCCTGTGGATCGATCGTGGCGGCGAAGTCCGCCCAGTCGTCGTCAAGAATGGTGCCGAGCCCGGAGCCGTCGGCGATGGTTGCGTGGTTCGGGCTGCTCAGCGTGACGGTGAAGGTTTCGTTCGGCTCGATGGCCAGGTCGCCGAGAACGGTGACGTCGAGCGTCCGGCTTGTCTGGCCGGGAGCGAAGGTGAGCGTTCCTTGCGCGGCCGTGTAGTCCTTGCCGGCGGTGGCGGTGCCGTTGCTGGTTGCGTAATACACGGTCACCGTGTTCTCGCTGGCGAAGGACAGGCCGACGGTGAACGTGGCGGTGACGGCGCCGCCGTCGCCTTCGGTGACAGCTACGTCGTCGATCGTGAGAGCCGGCGGGGCGTTCACAGTCACGCCGAACGTCGAGTCAACTGTCTGGCCGTCGAGGTCGGTGGCCTGGAGCGTTATCGACGCCTCGCCGTATTGATTGGGCGCGTAGGTCAGCGTGAGCTGGCCGCCGCTGACCGCGGCGGTCACCAGGCCGGGGTTCGTGTTCCCCGTGACTTGGAAGCCCAGCTCGTCGATTCTGGCGATGGACGTGAACAGGGCGAAGTGCTGTGTCTGGACGGGGCCTCCCGTGTAGTTCTTGAGCGGCACATCGGTGAACGCCGGGTCGATCGCCGTCCCGTCGTAGGTCGGCAGTGCGGCGATGGCGTCGATTACGTCCATCCCGCTGCCCAGCACCTCGGCGAAGACCGTGAATCCGCCGTTCTGGTTGTCGAGGTTCTCGCTGTTGTCGGCCAGGTTGAAGAACCACTGGTTCGTGGCGCTGTCGGGGTCGCCGCCGAGCTTGGCCATTGCGATGGTGCCGCGGGTGTTCGAGATGCCGGGCTCGTTGATGATCGGGTCGCCCTCGTTGACGTCCCCGAACTGGCCGTTGGCAAAGGCGAAGCCGCCGCCCTGGATGACGAACCCGGGCGCAGACCGGTGGATGAAGGTGTTCGTCCAGTCGCCCGCGTCGGCATACGCCCGGAAGTTGGCGGCCGTCACGGGCGTCTGGTTCTCGAACAGATGGACGTTGAACGTGCCCATCGTGCCCTGGAACTGGTAGACGCCGCCGGTAATGTCGGGATCGTCGAAATGGCCGAAGAGGTCGACGACGGTCGACGCCGCGCCCTCGTTCACGGTGACCGGACCGATGGGCGTTGTGACAACAGGCGCCACGGCGAGAAGCAGACGCGGCTCGAGGCGCTCGAACATCACGGAATCGGGCAGGCGGGACGACACCGGTTGCACTGGCTGGGCCCTTTCGAAAACACAGGTTGCATTCGAGATATGGTGCATTCTATCACCGAGTGTCGGTGCCTACAAGCTGCTGCGCAGTTCCGCGGCGCCGGCTTGGACCGGTCAATATATTCTCGGCATTGGAAACGCGCCATTGAACGCCTTCGTGCTGTTGACGCACTGCAAACGAATCTTTCCGGTCGCGCACTTGAGGGCAGGCTCTGGGCAGGCGCCGCTCTTTCACGGGCAAGCGGCCGTTCGACATGCTCCGGGGGCAGAACGAACACTCGACCAGCACGCAGCTCACCGGTATAATAAAGGCGGCACACTGACTTCGAGGAGTGACGATGAAGGCGTTTGCCCTTGTTGCGCCCGGGAATTTCGGCTGGGCCGAGGTGCCCGATGATCCTGCACCTGGTGCCGGTCAGGTGGTCGTGCGTCCGGCCGCGTGCGGCATCTGCGCGTCCGACGTCCACTACTGGCTGCACGGCCGGATCGGCGACCAGGTGATAACGAGCTACCCGTTTGTGCTCGGCCACGAGTGTGCGGGCGTTGTCGTCGCGGTCGGCGACGGTGTCCGCAGCGTCCGGCCCGGCCAGCGTGTGGCCGTGGAGCCGGGGATCACGTGCGGCCAATGTGCGCCGTGCAAGGAGGGTCGAGAGAACATCTGCCCGAACGTGAAGTTCCTTGCCACTCCGCCCTGGCATGGGGCGCTGCGCGACACGATCCTGACCAGCGAGCGCAACGTGGAGCCGATCCCGGACTCGCTGTCGTTCGAGGCGGCGGCCGTGTGCGAGCCGTTCGGCGTGGGCATCCACGCCACCCGCCTGGCCGGCGTCGGGCCGGCCGACACGGTCGCCGTGTTCGGCGCCGGCAGCATCGGCCTGTCCACCGCCGTGGCCGCGCGTTGCCGGGGCGCCAGGCGCGTCATCATCGCGGAGCCGGTGAGAGAGCGTCGTGCGCTCACAGAGTCGATGGGTTTTGAAGCCATCGACATTGACGCGGATCCCGTGAAGCAGATCAGGGACATGACCGGAGGCGGCGTGAACGTTTCGTTCGAGGCCGCAGGCGACCCGCAGGCCATGAACTGGGCCGTCACCGCCGCGCGGCTCGGGGGCAAGGCGGTCATCATCGGGATCCCCGTCGAGGACAGAATCCCGCTCGACGTCCATCGGATGCGCCGGTCGGAGCTGACACTGTTCAACTGCCGCCGCTCGAACCGGACGCTGGCCGAGGCCGTCCGCCTCATCGCAGGACCGGCCGCCGACCTGCACCGCATCGCCACCCACCGCTTTCCCGTCGCCGAGGCGGAAGCCGCGTTCGACATGGTGTCGAAGCGGGCTGCCGGCGTAGTCAAGGCAATGCTGCTGCTCGAGTAGGGAGGGACGTCTTGGCCGGAAACGAGCGACCACAAGCCGGCCTTTCGGTCCTGGTGGTTGACGATGAGCCGGGCATCCGCGGGCTGTGCCGCGAGGTGCTGGGCCAGACCGGTTGCCAGGTGGCGGAAGCCCCCGACGTCCAGAGTGCGAAGCAACTGCTGGACGCCGGCCGGTTCGACCTTGCCATCTTCGACGTACGCCTGCCGGACGGCTCCGGTCTCGAACTGTTCCGGGCCGCACGCAACAAATGGCCGGACATGGCCATCGCGATAATGACCGGCCACGCGTCCGTCGAGGACGCAGTCGATGCGGTCAGGAACGGGGCGCTCGACTACATCACCAAGCCGTTCGACGTGAACCGATTCAAGGAGATCGTCCAGCTTGCCGCTCGGCAGATGCCCGTCGCCGACGCCCCCGGCCCCGACCACGTGCTCGAGTTCCACGGAATCACTGCCGCGTCCCGCGAGATGCGCTCGGTCTGCCAGTTGATCGAGCGGGCCGCGCAGTCCCCGTCGACCGTCCTGATCCAGGGCGAAAGCGGCACCGGCAAGGAAATGGTCGCGAAGGCCGTGCACGACGCCGGGCCGAACGCGCCGGAACCGTTCGTACCGGTCGACTGCAGCTCCATCCCCGCCGGCCTGCTCGAGAGCGAACTGTTCGGCCACGTCAGAGGCGCCTTCACCGGCGCCGTCAACGACTCGCCCGGCCTCTTCCGCTCCGCCGGCGCCGGCACCGTGTTTCTCGACGAGATCGGCGAACTGCCGCTGCCGCTCCAGGCCAAGCTCCTCCGCGCGCTCCAGGAGCGCGAAGTCCGGCCCGTCGGCGCAACACG
>CAYXNI010000115.1:0-7526 GCA_964466285.1 uncultured Planctomycetota bacterium
GGTAAACGTGCTCGTCCGTGCCGCACAGGCCGACGAACTCCGGCTGAATCGCCACCTGCCCCGGCGCCGGCGGAACTGCCTCCACCTCCCGGATCGCCACGTTCCTTCGGTCAAGCAGGCAGATCGCTTTCACGCTCTTCCCCCGATGCCGGCCTTGCAGACGGCCCAAGAGGGCGGCCCGCCGGGTCGCCCCTACGCGAATGCTGGCCAGACAGTCACGCTCAGACCAGCGTCGGGCCGGTCGTGTCATACACCAGGTCAAAGTCGCGCGGGGTGCTTGTGACCAGGTCTCCGGGCTTGAAGAACAGGGCGAGTTCGCGCTTTGCGCTTTTCAGGCTGTCGGAGCCGTGAACAAGATTGTACCGGTTGCTCACCGCGAATTCACCCCGCACCGTGCCCGGCGGGGCGTTGCACCCGAACGTCGGCCCGAGCATGTTCCGGACGACGGCGACCGCGTCCTTTCCCCGGATACACATCACGATCACCGGGCCGCTCGTCATGAACCGGACCAACGGCTCATAAAACTCCTTGCCCTTGTGCACCGCGTACATCTTCCGCGCAAGGGGGACGCCGATTGTCATCAGTCTCATCCCCGCGATCTGCAGGCCCTTCTCCTCGAACCGCTGGATCACCCTGCCGGCGAGCCGCCGCGCCACACAGTCCGGCTTCAGAATCACAAGCGTCTTTTCCAAGACCGGCCTCCTCACTAGTCGTGTTAGCCGTGCGTAAGATAGCCGCGCCGGTGGGGGCTGTCAAGGCAGGATCAACGTTAAGCGAATGGGTCAGCGCTCGGCCGTCCCATAGAGTTGAAGGTCGGCGGGTGTGATCGCCTCAGCAGGAACAAGCCGGTAGTGACGTTCCTCAACGACACGGATCTCCTCCCCTTGAAGGGCCAGTTCGAACAGTGCAATCACATCGTCTTCCATAAACTGCGCGGCAACGCTTCGGCAAACGAGGTTGGGGAACTTCTCTCGGCAACAGGCGATATCCTGTGTCGCTTGAACCCCGCCGATTTGATCCCGTCCGCCCTTGGCCTGGACCGGAATCACAAACTGCGTGCCATGCCGGTTGATGCCGACATAGATTTCATCAACTTCGATCTGCCCAATTCCCCTGACCGTCGTTCGCAGATGGTTCTGAAGTGAATAGGCGGTTATCCCCAGGAAGATGTCAACCAGACGGTTGTACCGCACCTTGGCCAACAGGGCCTGTTCATCGCTCAAAGCGTACCGGCTGATTATCTCGGGCGTGGCGTCGGGAATCTTGATGGCAAGAAGATCCGCGCGCGGGATAATCCGGCTTCTGACTCCCAGCCGGAACCGATACTTGCCGTGTCCGGCAAGCTCAATCAGCCATTCCTTGTTCTCCGGAGCCGTCTCCCGGATTCTCTTCGGAAGCTCGGCACGAAATCGATAGGAATAGATGAGATCCCCTATATTCTTGGGAATCGGTATTCGCAGTTCCCGGGCTACCGCCAACATCTCGCCTCGGGTGAATTCAAAACTTTGGACGTTTTCTTCGTGATGGCGCTTGAAGATTTCGCCGATAATCGGATCGTATGTCCCTTTGGCCACAGGTCCTCCTCCTAACGCGGCCATCGCAGCACGAGAACTTCCTCCCGCAGTTGTTCCCTAGTTGTGGTGGACAGCCGAGTCCTGAATAGGTCGATCTTTTCCACCTCGTAGCCGAGGGATTCCGCGATCTGTGCGAGCAGTTGGCCCGTTCGGATCATCACTCTCAAGTAGGACGCCTGGTCACCCACAACATAGGCCAGCCGCGCGCCCGGCCGGAGGACCCTGCGCAGGTCTGCAAAGTGCCGCATCATGCCGCCAAAATACAGCTTCGTGACCCGGGCATACTGGCGCTCGAATCCGCTCGTCTTGCCCATGGCGATCCGTCGCGCTTCGATATCGTTAGCGATGCGTTTTATCTCGCTGAACGATTCCACCCAGCGGTCGTCATCATCCTCCTTGTAGACATTACGGGTGTTTGAACGAAGCAGACCCTCCTTAAGCCGGCGCAGATCCTGCCTGTCGTTTACAAAACCCAGCAGCACTGTCTCCAGCCGCGTGGTTCGCGTGTAGTCTTTCTCATTCGGGTAGGGCGGAGATGTGATGACCGCGTCCACAGACTTGTCAGGACAAACATCAAGCATGCGGCGGGAATCGTGACACCACACCTGAGCATCGGCACAAGGATGGCGTCGAAGGACCTCCAGGTCCGCGGCGATATTCACAACGTTCTTCAGCCAAGCCTCAACCACCGGCGCATCGTCTTTGATCTGTCCGACGCCCACCTCCGGCCCGAAATGCAGGTTTCCGATCTCCGACACCAGCGCGTTGGCAAGTGCCAGCCGTTCGTGATCGTAAAACGGGCCGCCCGACCCCTCTTGAAGATAATCGAGCAGGATGAGCGTCTTGTGAAGCGGAAGCGGACTGATCGAGTTCCCGAGCAACAGCTTCTCCGCTGCGGACGGCAGCTTGCGGAGCGGGGTGGATTCCTTGGCCAGGTCTCGCGACGCAACACGGGCGACTTCTCTGGCATGCGCCGCCAGCCCGTCCGGATCGACATCCCAGTCTGTCTTCACCCGGGTGGCGAAAGCCGCCATGGGGTGAGCTTCAAAGCCCAGGCTCTTGATACCTTGCTTCTTGCATTCGACCAGCGTCGTGCCGGTGCCGCAGAAAGGGTCGAGGACTACATGTCCCTCCTTCAACTCAAACTTGGCAAGGTATTCGCGCACCAGTTGTGGAGGAAAAGACAAGACAAACCGATACCAGTTGTGCGCCGCACGGTCGTCCGAAAGCAGTTTGTTCCTGCTCCCGTTGGGGATGTGCTGCAGAGAGGAGTCCGAAGCCCGCATGAACCTCAACGTTCGCTGCAACCTTCGCACCCCCGTTTGCGCCTTGGTCATGGCAGGAGTATATCACGAGCGCTTCGAAACGCAACAGGAAGCTGCGGCGGCTTTCAGCCCCGCGCGCGGGGGCATCGTCCACTTGGCCGGAATCTGTCGGAGGCTCCTCCCGTTCTTTCCTGTTGACTGAGGCGGCGCCGAAACTTATAATCCCCCAGGATGACCGGGTAGGTAGCTCAGCTGGTAGAGCACAGGACTGAAAATCCTGGTGTCGGCGGTTCAACTCCGCCCCTACCCACCAGGCGGTGGGCGGGAGCAATGCCCTTTCCGAGGGTCCCGTCTTGTCCGATGATCCCCTGAAACCAGACCTCAAGGCCGACGAGGCCCACATCCGACGCGAGGACGTCGCCGACGTGATGGTCTTCGCCATCGAGAATGAGAACGTTTACCCCAAACAGGCCGGTGAGATCGCCGCAGTTATCCGCGCATTGGCTTTGTCCGCGCCCCGCCCCAAAATCCTCGTAGACCTGAGCCGCGTGCAGTTCATCTCCTCTGCGTTCATCGGGAACCTCGCCGACCTGCAGAAGCTGGCAAGTGAGAAAAGCGGCTCTCTCAAGATCTGTGTCACCGGCGGGCACGTCGCCTACACAATGAAGCTGGTCAAGCTCAACAAGCTCATCGAGATCGCTGGAGACCGCCAGACGCTCCTCGACTCGTTCCAGACCTCGCCCTGATCGCCCCAGCCTTCGCAGCGCAAACAAGGCCGAACGGCCCGGCCGCGGATGGGCCTGCCGGCCTCACCCAAGACCGCGCCTGATCCCTCTTCACGTGACGTTCAGAGCGCCCGGACCCGGTCGCGGCGCCCCGAGCGGAGCGCCGCGTCCACACCGCGCCAGGGCGCGGCGCACAGCGCACCCAAGCCTTCCTACTTGATCGCGTTGCCGGAGACCTCGACAGACTTGTACCAAATCAAGAACGGGACGACCATGACGCTCGTGCGGTCGGACTGCAGATCGGTGACCTTGACGGCCCCCATCTTCTTCGCTGACCGCGTGACCATGTCCACCACCGGCTCCACACGGCAGGAGTCGGTCAGCATCGCCATCCCGCTCCCGCTGGCCGTGTCACCGGCGAGCAGGGGAAAGATCGGCAAGAAGTAGATTCCCCAGCTCTTGCCGTTCAGGTGCGCGACCGCACTGGACTCGGGCAGCGTAAGGCCCATGTCGTTCAGCTTCTTGCCCGATTCAACCGACGCACAGCCCGCCACACCCACGATCAACCCAAGCGCCAACACCAACGACATCACACGTACCATACCACCCTCCTTTCGTTCCCTCCCCTGGCCTGTCTTACTCGTCCTTCTTCTTGTTGAACAGCCCCTTGATCCCTTCGACGGCTCCGCCGACGGCCTCCGTGCCTCCCTTGATCACTCCCTTTCCGGCCTCGCCGACGGCCTCGGCCCCTTTGCCGACCAGCTCCTTGGCACCGGTCAGTGCCCCCTCGGCCACCTCCTCGACACTCCCGGCCACTTTCCCGAAGACCTCTTTCACCACCTCAACGGGCGATTTGCCGCCGGACTCCTTGCCGATGTCCCGAAGCTCGATCTTCGGAAGCGGCACCGTCAGCGACTGGCCCTGCAGTAACTTCGCCGACACAGAAACCTTCCCGTTCTCCATCAGGAAATGATCGATCTGAATCTTCTTTCCCGGTTTCTTCTCTTCGCCCGGCTTCTTCTCGGAAGGCGGGCCGGCGAAGTCCTCCACGTTTTTCTGTATAGTCGCGAAGTTGCTCTTCTCCAAGATGCCCGCCTCGTAGGTGACCCTCGGCGAGCCGATGTAAATGTCCCGAATCACTATCTTGTCCGTCAGGAGCGACCTCAGGTCGACCTCCACGCGAACCGTCGCGAAAGTCAGAGCTCTCTCGGTCTGGAAACCCTCCGGGTTCCCCAGCACGAAACCGCTGAGCGTTCCCGTCCCGCTGAACAGGGAAATCTCGACCTTGTCCAGCGTGACCGACGTCTTGGTCATCTTCGGCAGCACGGTCTCCACGGCCGTCTTCACCACGCCGTTCAGCTTGAAGAACAACACCACAAGGGCCACCACGACCAAAAGAATCACGCCGACCGGAACACCGATCAGAATCCTCTTGCCGAGCCTGGACATGGTTGCACCTCCTCCAGAATCCCACTAACCGTCCCCCGATTGAGAATGGTACCCGCTAATACGACCCGCGTCAAGAAGCAAGGACGCTTACAGGGCGGCCAAGACCCTTGAAAAGGGCCGCCCCTTTCACTACTATCAGTCATGTCGAGCCGTCTTGTTTGTGGACCGCAAGGTGGGACTGCCATGAAAACCAAGGTGCAGAAGGCTCTGCGTTTCCTCAGCACGGACGTGTGGCGCATTCGTCTCCGGGACCTGCCGCCCAGGAAATTCTTTCTGATCAAGCACCTTCGAATCATCCTGCTCGCGGCTCGAGGATTCCACGCCGACCGCTGCGTCCTGAGGGCTTCCGCTCTCACCTTCTATTGCATCCTGTCCCTCGTGCCCGTGGCCGCCATGGCCTTCGGCATCGCCAAAGGCTTCGGGCTCGAGAAAATGCTCGAGTCTCACTTGAGGAAATACCTGGAAGGCCAGGAGATGATCGCCGACCAGGTCATCACGTTCGCTCACAACCTTCTGCAAAACGTAAAAGGCGGACTGATGGCCGGCATCGGCGTCGTCATCCTCCTGTGGACCGTGATCAAGGTCCTCGGCAATATCGAGAAATCCTTCAATGACATCTGGGGAGTGAAAAAGAACCGGTCGCTGCCCCGCAAGTTCTCCGATTATCTCTCAGTGGTTTTCATCGCGCCCATCCTGCTGGTCCTCTCGACCAGCGCCACGGTGGCCATCACCACGCAGCTCTCCGCCCGGATCGTCGAGGTGCCCGTGCTGAGCATCGTCGCCCCCCTCATCATCCTGCTCCTCGGACTCGTTCCTTACTTCATCGGCTGGGCGCTGTTCGCCTTCGTGTACCTCTTTCTGCCCAACACCAAGGTCAACCTCAGGTCCGCCATCATCGCCGGAATCCTGGCCGGCACGATCTTCCAGCTCGTGCAGTGGGCTTACATCGCGTTCCAGGTCGGTGTGACCCGATACAGTGCCGTCTACGGGAGCTTCGCCGCGCTCCCGCTGTTCCTCGTCTGGCTCCAGGTCAGTTGGCTCGTCGTTCTCTTCGGGGCTGAACTCTCCTTCGCACACCAGAACGTAGACACGTATGAGTTCGAGCCCGACTGCCTCGGCGTCAGCCGGTCGTTCAAGAACCTCGTCGCACTCCGCGCCACACAGCTCCTGGTCGACAATTTCCGCCAGGGCAAGGGGCCGCTGACCGCTCAGCAGATCAGCCACGAGCTCGAAGTCCCCATCCGCCTCGTCAACGACATCGTCTTCGAACTGGTCCGCGCCAATGTCCTCACAGAGACGAAGGCCCCAGACGACGACCGCCAGACCGGATACCAGCCTGCTCGCGATACAGATGCCCTCACCACGTCGTACGTCATCTCCGCCCTCGAAAAGAGCGGCGCTGACAGCATCCCCGTCGCCGAAACGCAAGACTGGAAGAAACTCAAGGCGTGCCTTGACGAACTCGACAAGGCCCGCGACAAGTCCGCGGGCAACGTCCCGCTCCGCGAGATTCACCGCGATTGACAGCCCCTCTCGCCCGACCGCCGGCGCCGTCACCAGGCGGCAGTGACAGAACGAAAGGATCATCCGCAATGGAGAAACACTTGAAAACCCGCCGCGGCATCGCTCCCCATTTCTATCCAGGCGACTGTGCCGGGCAGATCGAAGAGTTCCTGCTCGCCTTTCAGCCGCCGGCCGAGCCCGCCCAGCCCATCGGCGGAATCGTCCCACACGCCGGCTGGGCGTTCTCCGGGGCCGTTGCGGCAAAAGTCATCGCCAGCCTGCGCCCCGCGCGGCCGGACGCCTTCGTCATCTTCGGCGCCGTCCACCAGTGGGGCGTGTCCGAGGGCGCCGTCTACCCCGCAGGGGCCTGGAACACACCGCTCGGCCCCGTCGAAATAGACAGCGACCTTGCCACACTTCTGCTTGACGCCTGCCCCGACTACCTCCAGCCGGACGCCGACGCACACTCCCGAGAGCATTCGATCGAGGTGCAGGTCCCCATGATCAAGTACCTCCATCCCAGGGCCCGCATCGTGCCCATCGCCATGCCCCCCTCGCCGAACGCCGCCGCCGCCGGTGCCGCGGTCGGCGCCGCCCTCGCACAGTCCGGCCGCCGCGTCGCCGTCCTCGGCTCCACCGACCTCACCCACTATGGCCGCAACTACGACTTCGCACCCTGGGGCGGGGGAGAAGAGGCCCTGCAAAAGATGCGGCAGAATGACCGCCGCTTCATCGACCTCGCACTCCAGTTCCGCGCCGGCGAAGTGGTCGCCGAGGCCCGCGCAAACTCCAACGCCTGCGGCTCCGGCGCCGCTGCCGCCGTCATCGCCGCCGCCACGGCTCTCGGCGCCACAAAAGCCACCCTCGTCGAGTACACCACCAGCCACGACGTCATGCGCGAACCCCCACGAACCTTCGACATGGCCGTCGGCTACGCCGGCATCCTGTTCGGAAAATAAGGCCCGTGCGAACCTTTGACACTGATTCCACTGACCTGGCTGATTACTGAT
>CAYXNI010000116.1:0-7521 GCA_964466285.1 uncultured Planctomycetota bacterium
CGTTCGAGAGCCTCACGGCCCGAGCTTGTCGAGGGCAGTCGAGCCGCGGCCTGACGCAGCTTTCTCACCGCCTTTCGCCAGGAGACCGTAAGAGGGACCCACGTCTCAGCAGGTGCCCCGCCGCCCCCGCTCTCGTCAAGAGATAAGTATCGCGTCCCACTAACTCCGCGACGTCATCGTATCATTTAGCCTCAGTGCCCTCTACGCCAACAGAGTTGGCTTTTCTTATGAAACCGATCAGTTTGCTGATCTTGTCGTCGATGTCCAGCACGCAGTAGTCGGCTGGGTGCTCCGCTACTTTCTTCGCCACGGCCACCTTGTCAATCGATCCCCCCTCGCGCAGTTCGGAGAGTTTGGCGAACTGGTTCCACGGACCCAATTCCGCGCCAGGATGTACAGAGCCTACGGAATCTGCCAAGACACCTTCCGCAACGTAGTTTTCTATTTCCCGGCCTTCGGTTACCCAGGTGAAGCCACCCTCGGACTTGAATTCGCTGATCACCCGATTCTTCGTTTCGTTAAGGCTGTCCTCCGGCTTCTCTTTGTCGCTGTCAACTACTATTGCGGCGTTGCGGTTTAGCCGACCAAGTGCGATGAACTCATCTATGTCTGGGCTGCTGAGAGCCAAGTGCGATAGGAGGCGCCCTCCATAGAACATGATGCTATAGTGGAGCCCTTCTATGAGGGACGGATCCTTTCCCCTTATCCAGTGGTTGAGATAGATGCGGTCCGTCGGCCCCTCCACCCAGATGATGCAATTGGTCTGGAGGAGGTCGCTCGCCTTGTACCCCAAGTCCGAAAGAACCGAGCCTTTTGCCGTATCAGACACGGCGGCTTGGCAGACCGTGCGGCCGTTCTCGAGCCGGCAGTGGTACACGTTCACGCCTTGCATGTCGAGAAAGGCGTTTGAATGCGTCGCTATGAGGTACTGGTTATTCGTGTTCTTTTGGATATAGGTGATGAACTTCTTCTGCAGTTCAGGATGAAGGTGAATTTCTGGTTCCTCTATGCAATAGACGACATCGTCGACGATTGTCACCTCCGCAGCAAGCATTATGAGTTCGTGTGTCCCGGTGCCCAAGGAGTCGAGAGGCAGAATCTTGCCTCTTATGGAGACGCACACTTCATCCACTTCGGCCGGTATATGCAGGTACGCATCTTTCTCACCAATGAGCTCTTTCAAGAAATCCTCGATCCGCTGGAACTTCTCTTTTTCCTGGCGGTACACGTCGAGTTTCGGTGATTTTGTATTCCTGAGTCTTTGGATCAGGCCGGTCTCGACTTTCCGGAATGCGGGGATCATCCGGCAGGCGAAAGACACATTCGCAAATCTTGCGGCCATTTCAGCGAGGTCACGACTCCTTCCTTCGTGCGAGCCGCCAGTGTACCCCAAATGCTTACCCGCAAGCTTATCCGTCTCGCGTTCCCCATAGGCCCCCTGTATCTGAGCCCCCAGGGATTCGATGATGGCGGTGATCTTGCCTGTTTTGGGGTCGAGGCGGAAGTCGAACCAAAATGAACCGCCAGCATTGAAATCAGGCAACTTCACCTCAGATTGGGGGAGGATTTCGCTGATTTTCTCGTAGATGTGGCCGGTGGCGCCGGGGCCTCGTTTTATTTGCACCGCAAAGCCAACTTCCGTGGCAGTTGTTGCTCCCGCCTGCCACCTATCCAGGGGCTCACGAAACTGCGAGCATTGGGCATTGTGGCTCAGGTTGCTCATTAGAACCGGCAGATGCTCGCAGAAACGCAGGATGTTGGACTTCCCGGCGTTGTTCTTGCCGATGAAGACATTGACCTTCGCCAAGTCGCCGATGCGGACCATGTCAGGGCCAAAACTGCGGTATCCAGCGATGCCAAAGCCGTCGAGTTTCACAGACTACCTCCTCGCAAGACACCTTGGAGTTCTGGGGGCGCTATACTTTACTCCACACAAGAGAATCCGGGAGAACCGCCGTTTCCCAGATTCCTTTCTCCGCCCGTCAATTGGCCTGAGCAGCCCGATCCCGACGCCACAAGCATTATACCGCGCCATGTCGATACGGGAAGCAGAATCCACAGGGCGTGAGATGCCCTTTCCGGTAATTTCCGGTCGCATGCCCCGGCACACTTGTGTCACGCCACAGCGATTATGTCACCCCCCTAACGCCACAGGGAAGATGTCACCCCCCTCGGTAAGATCTCGCCTCCCCGAAATGCCTTGACTCGGGCGGCCTCTCCTTCTATGCTTTGACGCAACTTATGGTGACGACCGGACGGGCCCGATACGGGAAATCCCGTGCGTGCAACGGTCGCGTGTACGCTGACCCGATGAGGAATTCGCGGTCCGCCAGGACCGATCGTGGATCATAACTTGTCGACTGCCGATCAACACTTCCCACTGATTAGCTGAAAGGAACGTGACATGGCAAAGAGAGCTGTGCGTTGGGGATTGCTGGCGTCCGGCGGGATTGCACGGGCGTTTGCCCATGCGCTGACACAGACCGATTCCGGCAAGGCGCTCGCCACGGCGAGCCGGTCGCTCGAAAAGGCGCAGAAGTTCGCAAACGAGTTCAGCATCCCCAAGGCCTACGGCAGCTATGAGGAACTGCTGGCCGATCCCGAGATCGACGCGGTGTACATCTCGACGCCGCACCCGATGCACGCGGAGTGGACGATCAAGGCGGCCGACGCCGGCAAGCACATCTTGTGCGAGAAGCCGCTGGCGATGAACCAGTTCGACGTCCAGACGATGGTCGAGGCGGCGCGGCGGAACGACGTCTTCCTGATGGAAGCGTTCATGTACCGGTGCAACCCGCAGACGAAGCGGCTCGTCGAACTGATCCGCGAGGGCGCGATCGGGCAGGTGCGGATTATCAACGCGACCTTCAGCTTCCAGTGCGGGTACGACAACCTTCAGGGCCGCCTGATGAACCCGGCGCTCGGCGGCGGGGGCATCCTCGACGTCGGCTGCTACGCTATCTCGATGGCCCGCCTGATCGCGGGCGCGGCGCTCGGACGCGACTTCGCCAAGCCGGTCGCGGTACAGGGCATGGCCCACCTGGGCCAGACGGGCGTGGACGAATGGGCCGCCGCACTCCTCAAGTTCGACGGCGACATCATCGCCCGATGCTCGACCGGCGTACAACTCAACCAGGACAACAGCGTGGTCATCAACGGCAGCGAGGGGGTCATCACCGTGCCCTCGCCGTGGTTCTGCAACGGCCGGGAGCCCGGGCAGTGCCGGTTCACCGTCCTGCGGTACGGCAAGGATCCGCAGGAGATCGTGGTCGACGTGGCGAAGGGGATTTACGCGATCGAGGCCGACGTCGTGGCTGAGAACATCGCCAACCGCCAGGCCCCGTCGCCCGCAATGAGCTGGGCGGACTCCATCAGCCAGGCCGAGACGATCGACGCGTGGCGCGCGGCGATCGGCCTGACGTATCCCTGCGAGACCGCCGAAGCCTACGCCATGCCGGTCGACAAGCGGCCGCTCGCCGTGCGGAAGCCCAACCGCATGCCGTACGGCGAGCTGCCGGGCGTCGGCAAGAAAATCTCGCGGCTGGTCATGGGCACGATGGCGCAGCAAAACATCGCGCACGCGGCCGCGCTCTTCGACGAGTTCTACGCGCGCGGCGGCAACTGCTTCGACACCGCTTACGTCTACTGGGGCGGCGGCACGGAGCGGCTGCTCGGCCAGTGGATCAGGAACCGCGGCCTCCGCGAGCAAGTGACGGTCATCGTCAAGGGCGCCCACACGCCGCACTGCAACCCCAAAGCGTTGCGGCAGCAGTTCAGCGAAAGCCTCGAACGGCTCCAGACGAACTACGCGGACGTCTACTTCATGCACCGCGACAACCCCGATATCCCCGTGGCCGAGTTCGTCGACGTGCTGAACGAACTCAAGGCGGAGGGCAAGCTGCGGGCGTTCGGCGGGTCGAACTGGACGCGTGAGCGGTTCGACGCCGCCAACGCATACGCCCTCAAGAACGGCAAGACGCCCTTTGCCGCGCTGAGCAACAACTTCAGCCTGGCACGCATGGTCAACCCCGTCTGGGGCGGATGCGTGGCCGCGTCCGATCCGGACAATTTCGCATGGCACGTGAAGGGCCAGGTTCCCAACTTCGCCTGGTCCAGCCAGGCGCGCGGCTTTTTCGTACCCGGCCTCGCCGCGCCGGACAAGCGGGACGACGCCTTTATGGTCCACTGCTGGTACAGCAACGACAACTTCGAGCGGCAGAAGCGCTGCTTCGAGCTGGCCGAGAAGAAGGGCGTGCACCCGATGGCGATCGCGCTGGCCTACGTGCTCGCCCAGCCGTTTCCGATGTGGGCGATAATCGGGCCGGCGTCGCTGGCCGAGGGCGTGCCCTCGTACCAGGCCCTCGAGGTCGAGCTGACCGGGCGCGAGGTCAAGTGGCTGAACCTGGAGGCGAACTGAACAAGACACGCGTAGAGCCGAGCGGTGTCGGCCGGCCTTGCCGCGTCCACTTCTGAGAGGACCCTATCGTGGCAGAAAAAGACCTCGGGCATTATGAGCACAGCAAGCGCCTTGAGCAGTTGGGCCGTACGCCGACCGTGCAGCGGCCGTTGAAGGTCGTCTTCCTGGGCGCGGGCAGCGGGTTCCTCCCGCACCTGTTCGGCGACATCCTGTGCATTCCCGGCGCAACGAGGGGAGAGCTGGCCCTCGTGGACATCGACCCGCAGCGGCTCGGCCTCGCCGAGCAGCTCTGCCGTAAGATCGTGCGCGACCTGAAGTCCGACTGGACCGTGACGGCCACCACCGACCGGCGCGCGGCGCTGCAAGGGGCCGACTACATCATCAACTGCATCGAGGTCAGCGGCACCGCCTGCGTGCGGTTCGACAACGACATCCCCGCCAAGTACGGCGTGGATCAGTGCATCGGCGACACCATCGGCCCGGGCGGCCTGTTCAAGGCCCTCCGCACCGTGCCCGTCTGGCTCGAGGTGCTCAAGGACGTGGAGCACCTCTGCCCCAACGCCTGGATTCTCAACTACACGAACCCGATGAACGTGATGTGCCTGGCTGCGGCCAAGACCTCGCGCGCCAAGGTGGTCGGCCTGTGCCACAGCGTCCAGGGCGCAAGCCACTGGATGGCCCAGTGCACGGGCGTGCCGTACACCGAGCTCCGCTGGCAGTGCGCGGGCATCAACCACATGGCCTGGTTCACCGAGCTCTCGCACAACGGCCGGGACCTGTATCCGGCGCTCAAGGCGAAGGTCGAGAGCGACCCCCAGTTCTGGGAACAGGACCCGGTCCGCTTCGACCTGATGGTGCACTTCGGCTACTTCTGCACCGAGTCGAGCGGGCACGACAGCGAGTACGTCCCGTACTACCGCAAGCGCCCCGACCTCATCAAGAAATATTGCCGCGACGGCTACCGCGGCGGCAGCAGCTTCTACGCCGACAACTGGCCGACGTGGCGGGTGAACTCCGACGAGAACCGCCGCAAGCAGATCGCATCCGGCGAACCGATCACGCACCAGCGCAGCATCGAGTACGCCGCCAACATCATCGAGGCCATCGAGACCAACATCCCTGCGGTCATCTACGGGAACATGCCCAACCACGGACTCATCGACAACCTGCCGCCGAGCGGCGTGGCCGAGGTCGCATGCCTTGCCGACCGCCGCGGCGTGACACCCACTCACTACGGGGCCCTGCCGCCCCAGTGTGCGGCGTTGTGCGCGTCGAACATGAGCATGTTCGAGCTCGCCGCCAATGCCTGCATCGAGCGGTCGAAGGAAGCGGCCATGCACGCGCTCCTGCTCGACCCGCTGACGGCCGCCGTCTGCTGCCCGGTCGAGATCAAACAGATGACGATGGAACTGTTCGAGGCCGAAAAAGACTTCCTGCCGGACTACGGGTGATTGCCGTAGCGCAAAGTGTCCCTCAGACCTGCGGCCACCTTTGGCGCGGTACGCCGACACTGCACAGACGCGGTCAGCCGGCGGCCCACGGGCGAGCCGCGTGGGGGAGCATTGCGTCTGTTGGCCGCTTGGAACCGCTGATCCGGCAGGCGGCGTTGTGACGCCGCGCTTGTGACTCCCCCTCGGCCGCTAAGCGTCATGCATGCTCACACGATGTCCCGGTGGTACTCCTGCAGGGATTTCACCTTCGTGCGGCCCTTGCGGACCACGGCGATGCCTTCGGCCGCGGCCATGGCGGCGGCCAGCGTCGTGATGTAGGGGACCTTGTACTTGATCGCGTTCTTCCGGATGTAGTCGTCGTCGGACTGGCCTATCTTGCCCTCTGGCGTGTTGATGATGAGCTGGAGCTCCTTGTTTTTTATGCCGTCGACGATGTTGGGGCGGCCCTCGTGCATCTTGAGGATGAGCTCGGCGTCGATTCCGCGGCTGTTGAGGAACTGCTGGGTGCCGCGGGTCGCCTTGATCTTGAACCCGAGCGCCTTGAACCGCCACGCGACGTCCAGGACCGCCGGCCGGTCGGACGGGCAAACCGTGATGAGCACCGTCCCCTCCGTCGGGAGGACCTGCTTCGCCGCCTCCTCGGCCTTGTAAAAGGCAAGGCCGTAGGACCCCGCCATGCCAAGAACCTCGCCCGTCGAGCGCATTTCCGGGCCGAGGATGGGATCAACCTCGGGGAACATGGGGAACGGGAACACGGCTTCCTTGACGCCGTAGTGCGGGAACGTCCTGGGCTTCAGGTCAAAGTCGGAGAGCTTCTTTCCGAGCATCAGTTCCGTCGCGATGCGGGCCATCGGGATGTTGCAGACCTTGGACACGAGCGGCACCGTCCGCGACGCCCGCGGATTCGCCTCCAGCACGTACAGCCTGTCCTGGCAGACGGCGTACTGGATGTTCATCAGCCCGACCACGTGGAGTTCCTGCGCGATCTTGCGCGTGTACCTGTAAATCGTGTCGATGTGCTTCTGCGGCAGGCTCACGGGCGGGATGACGCACGCCGAATCGCCCGAGTGAATGCCCGCCTGCTCGATGTGTTCCATCACGGCTGGGACGAAGGCGTCGGCGCCGTCGGCCATGGCATCGGCCTCGCACTCGACGGCGTTCTGGAGGAACTTGTCGACGAGGATCGGCCGCTCCGGGGTGACATCGACGGCCTTTGCGACATACTCGCGCAGCATCTGCTCGTCGTGCACCACTTCCATTCCGCGTCCGCCCAGGACATAGGACGGCCGCACCATGAGCGGGTAGCCGATCCGCTGCGCGGCCACGAGCGCTTCGTCGAGGTTGCTCGCCATCTCGGACTCCGGCATGGGGATGCGGAGCTTCTCCATCATCTTGCGGAAGCGGTCGCGGTCTTCGGCGAGGTCGATGACGTCCGGCGTCGTCCCCAGAATGCGCACGCCCTCCCGGGCCAGTTCGCCGGCGATGTTCAGCGGCGTCTGCCCGCCGAACTGCACGATGACGCCCTCTGGCTTCTCCTTCTCGTAGATGGCCAGCACGTCCTCCACCGTCAGCGGCTCGAAGTAGAGCTTGTCGGCGGTGTCGTAGTCGGTCGAGACCGTAACGCGGTTGCAGTTCACCATGACCGACTCGACG
>CAYXNI010000117.1:0-6954 GCA_964466285.1 uncultured Planctomycetota bacterium
GGGAGATCGTGGACGCGGTGGGCGACGGGGTCGAGGTCGTGGCGGTGTTCGTGGACGCGGGGCGGGAGGAGGTCCTGCAAACGACGGGCGAGCTGGGCGTGCGGACGGTTCAGTTGCACGGGTCGGAGACGGCGGAGTTCGCGGAGGGCCTGGGGGAACTGAGCGTGATCAAGGCGTTTCACGTGTCGAGCGAGGATGACCTTCAGGGGCTGGAGGGTTTTCCTGCGGACGTATATCTGCTTGATGCGCGGGGTGGGACGATGCCGGGGGGCACGGGCAGGCCGGTGGACTGGGAGCTGGCGCGGATGGCGCGGCGGTACGGGCGGATTCTGCTGGCGGGGGGGCTGACTCCGGAGAACGTATGGGAGGCGGTGCGGATGGCACAGCCGTGGGGGGTGGATACGGCGAGCGGGGTCGAGGATGCGCCGGGCGTGAAGGATGCGAGGAAGATTGAACTCTTCGTGCGCAAGGCGAAGCGCGATGATGGCGACGAAGGCTGAGGAAGGCGTTGTTCGGAGAGACGAAAAAGGCTAGCCCTTGAGCTCCTTCTTGGCCTCTTGTTCGGTGGACTTCACCTCGTCCTCGGTGTCTTTCAGCCCTTTCTTGAACTCATTGACGGTCTTTCCGAGGCCCCGCATCACCGAGGGCAACCGCGGGCCGAAGAGGAGCAAGGCGATGATGAGGATGATGAGCAGTTCGCCCATTCCGATGTTCTGGAGGAATGCTAACACGCGAGTTCCCTCCAACGGGGGTGGTTCAGGCCGTGAGACAGACTCTATAAACTAAGTCTACCTGTTGCAGGTGCGATGTCAAGTGCGATTTGACGAGCCGGCGCCGCGCGGATATTTTTCAGGACGGAGGGGCAACGGTGCCCGGCAGGATGAAGGGCAAGAGAGAGAACCGGGAAGTTCTGGCGGCGGTATTGACCGCGCCGGGGAGCGGGGGAATCGCCGTTATCGAGGTGCGGGGCAGCAAGGCGGCGAGAACGGTGGACAAGGTCTTCCGGGCGCGTTCGGGCGCCGATTGGCTGAAGGACGAGGGGGGGAAGCTGCAGTATGGGCATGTGGTGGATGATAACGAGGCGGTGGTCGATGAGGTCATCGTGCGGCTGATTGTTCGGGGCAGGGACGAGCGGGTGGAGGTGAATTGTCACGGGGGGATCGTGGCGGCGGGGGCGGTCATGCGGCTGCTCGTGGAGTCGGGAGCGGCCGAAGTGCCAGCAGGCGATTTCGCGGCCCGGGCGGCGAGGAACTCGGGCTTGGACCGGGTTCAGGCGGAGGCGATGCAGTTGTTGCCGTTGGCCGAGACGCGGCTGGGGGTGCGTGTGTTGTGCGATCAGGTGAACGGGGCGTTGTCAGGTGCGATCCGTGAGATAGACGTGTCGGTGCCGGACGCAGTGGGGAAGGTTCAGAGGCTTATCGAGTCGGCGGCGTTGGGTCTGGCGCTGACGCGGCCGCGGCGGATAGCGGTTGTGGGGCGGCCGAACGTGGGGAAGTCGTCGCTGTTCAATGCGCTGGTGGGGCATCACCGGACGATTGTCTCACCGGTTCCGGGCACGACGCGGGACTTCGTGAACGAGTTTATTGTTCTGGGCGGCTTTCCCGTGGAGTTGATTGATACGGCCGGGCTGAGGCGGCGGGGAGGGATGGTGGAGATGAGGGGGGTGGAGGCGACGTGGCGTGTGGTCTCCGAGGCGGACTTGATTCTGTTCCTGCTTGACGGGTCAAGGCGGGTCTGCCGGGATGAGGGGGCAATGATCGAGTCGCTCGCGCCGCGTAGGCCGATTATGGTGGCCAACAAGTGCGATCTGGGGTTGCGGGCGCGGCTGCCAGAGGGGAAGAGCGAGGTGGATTTCTGCGAGGTCTCGGCGTTGACGGGGGCGGGCCTGTCGGCACTGGAGAAGCTGATTCTGCGGCGGTTCCCGGACGCCGCAGGGTGTCCGCCGGGGACACCGGTGGTGTTCAGTGACGGTCAACTGCTTACTCTGGGAGAGGTCAGGGAGTTGTGTGTCTCCGGCTGTTTCGTCGACGCGAGGCGGAGGCTGAGAAGGCTCGTGGGGATCTGCCACCGCGGACAGGGCAAGATGCTACAATAGGCGTTGAGCCATCCTCTAGTACGTAACCGATGATACCACAATGACTAAGGTTGGGGCCTGGTGCCGGCGGGCGCTTGGGAGACGGACAGGTCTACAGGTATTGAAGGTGGACTGGGGAGCCGGTCTGGCGGGGGAGCGCCGAATCTGGCAAGAGTCACAGCATAAAGCATTTCTGGGCAGGGGATTACATTTTGCGGTCGTGCAGGGCGAAAGTACTCGTCTTCTGCGGCACAGGATTTGCGGATGGGACTGGTGATTTGGCCGATGGAGTTTGAGGAAGGAGACCTGGAAATGCAGCAAGAACTTGCCCCGGCGTGCGGAGAAATACCGAGTGTGGCATGGTGTTATCTCTATTTCTGCGCGGCCAATCTGCGGCAGTTGGAGGGGTACATCGAGCAGCGAGACGTGCGCTCAATCAGCAAGATCGCGCACGTGCTGCGAGGAAATGCGGGGCGGGTCGGACTGAGCGACCTGTCTGCGCTGGGGCGCCAACTGGAGGGGTGTTGCGAGGGTCCGGATTGGGAGGCGATCGTGTTGACGTACCGCACGATCACGAACACTGTGGAGAGGCTCTGCGGGGGGCGCCGCCTCGAGATAGCGGTGAAGGCTGATTCGAGAGGATGTCGCGGCGCGGTTGAGGTGAAACGAGCGGACTGAGCGGGAGCCGTGGTGTGGAGGAGCCGGGGCCGATGGGAACCCCGGCTGTTTTCCTGTGGTCATTTCCTTGTGTCTTCAAGAAAGCGGTGGGGTTGCGGCGTGCGCGCTGGGGAAAGGCTGCCTGCCAGCAGCGGCTCGGGGTGTGGCCGTTAAAAGTAGGTGCATGCCGTGGCACTCACGCGGGGGAAGTATAAACGTGCGAAACGATCCCAGTCTCTGTTGATGATGCACAGGCGAAGGTGGAGAAGGTGGTGGAAGCCGGCGATGGTCCAGCGCATGCCGGACTGTTTGAACCGACGTGCGATGATGAATTTGCAGGCCCCTTCAACCACGCCGCTTCCGATGAAGTAGCCCTTCGCACGGAACGTGCCGTAGCGCATACGAGCCCGGTTGTCGTCAAAGTAGCCGATGGCCTTACGAATGGCATCTCGAACGGCCAAGGGTCGGACGGCAAGCCGCGAGAGTGCGGCAAGGACCGCTTCCACGTCGCCCGCGTAGAGTTCGGTCTTGCGAGCTTCATACCAGGTCTTTCCATCGGCGGAGCCCTCGCCCCACACGCGCGTGGCGAGTTCGGAGAGTCGTTCAGTGGCATGGTACCAGTCCACAATCTGGACGGCGCCCGGGAAGTGGAAGTCGGCCAGGTTCCAGATCCACGGGGCACCGTCGCCCAGGATGATGACGGTCTTGGCCTTCTCGACTCCGGCGGCTTCTGCGAGCCACCAGAGGCGTTGGCCGAAGGCCTCCGAATCTTCGATGCGACCGATATAGCGAGTCGGGCCGCGCACGGGCTCGCCGTCTTTGTCCCGCTCGGCCCGGAACACGGCTCCGAGCTTCGGCTCTTTCCATCCTTCGGTCGTGTTGGCCTTCACGCCGTCGCACGTGATGTAGAGTTGCTCGGCGGGCGGAAGCCCCGCAAACGCCTCGCGGGCACGAGCCCCCTCGCCCGGCTGAACGGATTCGCCCAGTTCCGCGACGACGGTCTCGTGCGTGTCCTTCGAGAGGGAAAGCCCCAGCACCCGCCGGAGGTGTTCCCGCGACCGGCCGCAGGGCATCTCCACGTCGGTCCACGCCAGCACGTCCTTCACCGCCGGCGTCACCGAGGTCCCCTCAACTCCCAGCCTCCGGTCCAGCGGCGACTCACCCGTCCCGCAGTTCGAGCAGTGATAGTAAGCCCGCCGGAACTCCACCGGCCCGAACAGCGTCACGAGCGTTTTCGGGCGGTCCGACACGTACCGCTTCGTGCATCGGCACTCGCACGGCAGCGAACAGCCCTCTCGCCCTGTTCCGATGGTCTCGAGGACCGCTCCAAATACCGCCCGGCCCACGTGCCGCACGTCGTCCTGAATCGCACGCTCGACCTCGGCCAGATTCTTCTCCCCCGAATGAAGCACCTCGGCCGCCGAGCGGAGCGACGCCTCCGCCACGTCTGCCACCCGCTCCCGGATGTGCTCGACCAACTCCTCCAGCGTTCCCATCATGGCTTCTTCCCTCCCGCCTTCTTCCGCGATGCCTCCTGTGCCCGGATACGCAAAATCCTCACGTTCGTCCCCGAAAGCTCCGCCAGAATCCGCTCCAGTTCCCGGTAGTTCCGAACCCACTCCTTCGTCAGCGGAATCAGATCCTTCCGGAGATACAGCCAGTGCAGCTTTCCTCCGGACCGATAACCCAGATACGTCGCCGGGTGCCGTTCGCCCGACGCACACCGCCGACACGTCTTCCGCGTGCACGGCCGCCGCAACACCACCACCGACCCCCGAACCACATCCGCCACGCGAATCATCTTCTGCCACCACTCCAGCCGCCGAACGAACAACTCGTCCAATTCCGACAAGTGCTTCACCATACCCCATCCTCCTGTATGCATTATAATCATAATGCATTATACCGTCAACACCAAAGCCTGCCCGCTTTTTCCACCTACTTTTTCCGGCCACACCCCCCCGAAGCGCCCCGGTTCGGCCTTGCAAACGTCCTGCGTACAGGCTAAGATATGGCAAAGAGCTCCGGGGCGTGGCGCAGTTTGGTAGCGCGCTTGAATGGGGTTCAAGAGGTCGCTGGTTCGAGTCCAGTCGCCCCGACCATGGAAGAGCCCGCTAAGTGCGGGCTTTTTCATGGACTTGCGGCATCCCTCTTGTGACAGTCGCTTCTGCATCACACGCCAGGAAACGCCAATCAGCGGCATCGAATCGTCACGCCGGCGTCACGCATGTTTGTGGCCAGACAAGGGCCGACGCGGATTGGAGCTGATGGACGCAGATCGGATATTCTCATCTGACTTCGGCGAGCTCAGTCGAGCCGCGTGAATCTGCGTCTGCTTTGTCTGCGTTAATCTGCGTCTCTCCGTCTTCTCATTCGATCGCAAGGCAAATCCTGCGATCGCTCCAGTTCCGCGGGTCGCTCTGCCCACACTGCGCGCCGCGGAGGGACAGAAATCCGAGTGTAAGTGCTTGCTCCCAAGACACCGTCGTGTCCGACGTACCCGTCGGCTTCGTGTGCTTCGTGGTGAAATATCCGGGCTAATCCCGGAGTATCTCCCCGATGTGTTTGACGATCGTTGACCGAATAGTGCTTTCTGGAACGAAAATCAAGACCCAGTCCGGTATCCGACACTCGATGGATACGGTATCGTCAGTAACGGACGCGTCGCCGGTGATTCTTGCGCTGAAAAGGGCCTTCTTCGCCTTGAACGAGAACGTGCACTCGCCCCCTTGCCAGGTCACCCCCGGTTCTTTGATCTTCACCCCGGGCCAATCTGTTTCCGTCAGCCATTTCACCGTCTTCTTCAATCGCCGCAAGGCCTCAGCCTGTCCCAACTCGTGTTTGCGCGTGACACGCATCAAGAGCCTCCTCCGGCCGGTCAATGCCTGAACTGTACGTCGTCAAGCAAGTGAGACACATGAGCGCCTCCAGAACTCGACGCCCCGCGCCTGGTTCCGGACGGAGGGCAAGCTACTCTTTCCGCTGCCCGCGGTCAAGACATCGCATTCACGTTCGCATTCATGTTTCTCCCGCGCCATGAATCAGCGCCCGCGCGCTTGAAGTATGAGCCGGCCTGCAATTGTGTGGCTTTCTGGTGCGCGGCATACGATGCGGCTGATCCTGCCAGCCAAAGCCTTTTCCCGCATGTTCGCCACCGCCATGCTGCCGCTCGGTTCAGCAACATGAAGGGATTGGCCGTGACTATTTCGGGTTGGCGGCTTTTTCCGGGGATGCAGGCGCTACTTCCAGCAGCGGACACGGCGCCTTTTCGCTGGTCAGGTAGAGCGTCCGGCCGTCCAGGCCGTAGCAGATGGACTCCCCTTGCGCACGCGGAGGCATCTTGATCGTTCTTGGGGCACGAGCAACCGCCGTCTTCCAGTCCTCATTTGCCTCGCGGGTGTATTCGTAGGCGTCGCCATAGGTCAGCACAATCGCCCGGAGTCCATCGGGCGAAATGTCCATTGCTGTCGTGGTGGGTATCTGGAGTGTGCCCACGGCCTTGGCGACGGCGTTCCTGACGAGGTCCTTCTGAGGCAGCGGCAAGAGGTACATCTTACAGGCGCCGATTACAGTCTTGCTGACCAAGAGTATCTCCCTCCTGACCGGATCGACGGCGACAGATTCACAGTTATGCGACCCGTCCTCATAGGTGAAGTCCACGCGCACCGCCACGGGCAGCGAGAGCGGTTTGCCCGGCTTCGCTCGCACGGTAGGTTCCTCGACGAAATACAGAGTGCAGGACTTCCGCTGCGCCTGGTTATCGCCCACGTCGGCAGCCAGCAGGTAGCGCTTCTTCCCGATGGAGAACGACGCCATGTCTTCCCAATCGACGGCCGTGGCGCCCTCGATCAGGTAGACACCGAGGTCTTCGCCCTTGCGGTTGAACGCGTAGAGGACGGGCTTATCGCCCGAGTCGTTGTGCGTCCAGAAGACGCCTTCCTGGATGCGGCTGGCAGCCAGGCCGCTGCTTTCGCTGATCCGCGGGTTCGCCAGGCGGGCGATTTCCTTGCCACGCTCGTATGAGATTGGGACAGGGGCGGCCGCGGGTTCCTCGGCCGCGACAGCGGAAAGGGCCAAGAGACTGAAATCCCCGTTGTCAAACGTCACTCCCCACAACCACAACGGAAAGACCAGGACCGCCACAATCGGATTGATGATTCTCGGGCATGTTCTCATGTCTGGCATCATCCTGGCCGGTATTCCCCATATGCCCGTCCGGCCAC
>CAYXNI010000117.1:6964-7489 GCA_964466285.1 uncultured Planctomycetota bacterium
GGTCTCGTGGATATTCTAACCTCATTGTACCCACCGTCAAGCCTGGGGGAGCGAGAGAATAGCATAACCGCTTGACGAACGAAAAGTTGCAGGCGAATGAGCTTTCCGACCCTACACCCCCGCGGGCCGCCACAATCATATTGTCAAAGAACGCACACCGGCTCGTCCCGCAGCGAAGGATTCGCCTTCTCTTGAGACCACCTCGATCGGCGGCCTCGGCGAACGCGGAACGGACCGCACCAGTCACCGGTAACCCTGCGCCCGGCGCCCGTGCACCCATGCACCCATGCATTCATGCACCCGCGCGCCCCGGCTCCTGCTGCGGCTTACGTAGGCTGACGGAGGTGAAGTGTCTTAGGTTGACTTCGTCCTAGCCCAAAAGAAACACGTCCGGCGGTGGCAGGCCATTGTCCATTCTGTCCCCCCTCCCTTGTCCATTGTCCACACTCCCCCCCAATACTATAGTCTATGAATCCCCCCAAAAGAGGAAGTCCCCATGTCGATTTTTTGCCGATTTTTCCGTCG
>CAYXNI010000118.1:0-7462 GCA_964466285.1 uncultured Planctomycetota bacterium
ATTTCCGAAGAAGCCCCGCGTCCATCGACACACCGAATCTTACAGTCTCCGGCACAATCCTCACCTCCTCAATGTACCGACGCCGTCGATGCCTCGCGAATCATATCCCGGCCGCGCCGTCTCCGTCAACGAACGACGGCCGCGGCGCTTCCCGCCGCCTGATCGGCCGGGCTTGCCAGGCACCGCCGGAGCGCCATGACCGCGAACGCCGTCCCATACTGCTGGTGATAGCCGTAGAACGGGAAATCCCACCACGAGCCGTCCTTCTCCTGAAGGGGCAGCAGAATGTGCGCCATGCCGTTCTGAAAGCGCGGACGTTCGGCCGGCGGCAGAAGGCCGATGCACAGCGCCGCATAATAGTGCCCGTAGTAGTAGAAGTACGCCGCGACCTGATAGTGTCCCTCGTGAGGGATCGGCAGCTTGCGCGCCATGCTCAGCCAGTCGTTCCGCGCCAGAAACCGGTCCAGCCACGTCCTGATCACCGCCATCGTCACCGCCTTGTCGCCCCACACCCGCGTCGCGGCATTGCAAACCTGCGAACGGGCCAGGCTGCCCGGCGGCTGATTGATGCCCCACATCGGCGCCCGCGCTGCCTCATACGAGTACGCGTATGCGAAATCCGGCCGCCGTTGATGCCGGATCGATTCCACCGCGGCGTCGACGACCCTGTCCGGGACCGCAAATCCCGCGCCACGGGCCTCGTCCATGGCGATCAGCACCGTGGCCGTCATAAAGCAGTTCGAGTCCGCGCTCAGGATGAGCCCCGGCGCCTTTGCCGTGAAACTGTAGTACCCCCACCCGCCATCCAGGTGCTGATTGCGTTCCAGGCGGGCAAGTTGATCCCGAATCACGCGCCGAATGGCCAGCTCGCGCTTCTCGTCCATTGGCCGCCTGTGCAGCATCCGCACCATCGCCTGGATCCCATACGCGTGCGTCCAGTTGTTGTACATGGCCGCGAGCGAACTCACGCGCGTCTGCGGGAGGTTGGCGATCAGCCAGTCTTCGCCCCGGCGCAGGGCCTCGGCCGCTCCGGGCTGCTTCGAGTCCGCCTCGACCAATGCCATCACCGCCAGCGACGTTACGGCCGCCCTCATCGCCTGAAAGCCCGTGGGAGCCGGCATCATGATGTTACGCCCCTTGTGCCGCACCGTGCCCCACGAGCCGTTCTTGTTCTGGCTGTAAACCAGGAACCTCACCCCCCGCTCGATCGCTGCCCGTATGTCCTGCTCGCTCGCCGGCGCGACGGACGGAGCCCGGGGCCCCACCTCCCCCGGGTTGAACCGGTCCGGAGAAAGGCAGCCGGCCACGAGCCCGCCACAGACAACCAGGACCGCCAGACGACTACGCACCACGTCGAGCCCCGCAGACACCATGCCGCAACTCAGACCATCGTACTATAAGCGAAAGCCCCGCCCGGCGCAACCGCCGGTCACGCGGCCACGTTGACCGCCTCATCCCCTTGATTCCGCCCCGCGCCAGCGATACAATCCCTTGCGGGACTCAGACGTGTCCATGTGTCTCATCACGTGTTTCTGCACGGAGCGCCGAATGTTTCGTATTCTGAAGAAGGAAAGCGTAGCGGACAGAACCAAACTCATCGTCGTGAGCGCCCCGGTCATTGCGGCACACGCCCGGCCCGGCCAGTTCGTCATCCTCCGGAACGATGAGCGAGGCGAGCGCTACCCGCTGACCATCGCTGATTTCGACGCCTCGGCCGGCACGATCACGCTCGTGTTCCTTGAGGTCGGCAAGTCGACCGTCCGGCTCGGCCAGTTCGACGTGGGCGACGACATCTCCGATATTGCCGGGCCGCTCGGAATGCCCTCGCACGTCGAGAACCTCGGTACGGTGATCTGCATCGGCGGCGGGGTCGGCATCGCCGCCGCATACCCGGTCGCCAAGGCTTTCCGCCACGTTGGCAACCGCACAATAGGCATCATCGGCGCAAAGACCGCCAACCACCTCTTCTTCGAGCAGGAGATGCGCTCGGCCTGTGATGAACTCATCGTCACGACCGACGACGGCTCGCGCGGCCGGAAAGGCTTCGTGACCGAGCGGCTTCTCGAGGTCATTCAGAAGCTGGGAGCGCCAAACATCGGCGAAGTCTTCGCCGTTGGGCCCACGATCATGATGAAGGTCGTGGCCGACGCCACCCGCCCTCACGGCATCAAGACCACCGTCAGTCTCAATCCGATCATGGTCGATGGCACCGGCATGTGCGGCGGATGCCGCGTGGAGGTGGGCGGCCAGACCCGCTTCGCCTGTGTCGACGGGCCCGACTTCGACGCCCACTTGGTCGACTTCGACCTCCTCATGGCGCGGCAGAGAATGTATCACGAAGAGGAAGCCCGCGCGCACGAAGACTGCAAGCTGCTCGGCCGACTGCGGAAGACCTGACCGCGCCGGTCACACCTGACCGCAACGGTCAGGCCTGAACGCGGCGTTCAGACCTGCTCCGCCTCCACCACCTTGAACACCTCGTCGTGTTGCCGGGCGTGTTCGGCGACCCCGACGGCGACTTCTTGCCCCTTCTTGCCCACCTCGATCTTGTTGTGATCGTACTCCATCGAGTTGATGGGCTGCGTGAAGTCGCTCGTGTGGCCCTTGATGTGCACCGTATCGCCCACCTTCAGCTCGTCCTCAAGCTTGATCGCGGCCACCTGGATGTGAGCGAAATAGTGGGTCACCCGGCCGACCTTCTGCTCAAACATCGTCCCCTCCTTTCTCCGTCCCTGGCGGAATCAGACTTTCTCCCGAAGCCCTCCCCTGCTGCAATTATGCTCTTCCAGCCGGGGCAAGTCAAGAATGCCTTCCGATTGTGTCCCGCTTGTGTTGCCGGCCCCATGCAGCTATGATGCCGGAATGAAGCGCGTCCTCAATGTCGTCGACCTCGGACAATGCGATTATGACACGGCCTGGAACCTCCAGAAGGACCTTCATGCCCGTGCCGCCGCTGAACGCGGTCTCGCGTACCTGATCCTGGTCGAGCATCCGCCCGTCATCACGCTGGGCCGCCGCGCCGACAGGAGAAACGTGCTCCTCAGCCCGTCGGAGCTTGAGAAACGAGGCGTCCAGTTGCGCGAGGTCGACCGCGGCGGCGACGTGACCTACCACGGCCCCGGCCAACTCGTCGCCTATCCCATCCTCCAGCTCACCGGCGAGCGCCGCGACGTCCACGCGTACTTCCGAAGCCTCGAGCAGCTCGTCATCGCCCTCCTTGCCGACTACGGCATCCCGGCCGGCCGGCACGACGGCCTTACCGGGGTGTGGGTGGGCGACGAGAAAATCTGCGCGATGGGCGTCGCGATCAAGCGTTGGACCACGTATCACGGCCTGGCGCTCAACATCGACCCCGACCTCACCCACTTCCGCCTGATCACCCCCTGCGGCATCAGCGACAAGGGCGTCACGAGCATGGCCAGACTCCTCGGCCGGACTGTGCCGATGGCCGAGGTCGCGGAGAAGCTCGTTTGCCACTTTGTCCGCGAGTTCGAGTTCGAGGAGATCAGCCGGTGAAGTACATCTACCTGCTTGTCGGCGACGAGAACGAGCGTGAGCTCGCGTTTGCCGAGGCCATCGCGGTGAGCGGCGGACGGCCGTGCGCCGCCAAGCTGGTCGAGGCGGATCGCTTCGTCAACATCGAACGCACCGCGTACATCGCCGCGGGCCTCGAACTCCTGGCGCACGGAAAAGATTTGGATGAAGCCCGCCGCAGCTTGGCGGGGCTGACAATCACAGCAGACGGATTCGGCATCGACATTCACCGCGTCCCGCGCGGCCTGCCCGTCGGTCGGCGTGACGCGGCCAACGCCTTCGCACAGGTGATTAACGGGCGGCCGAACCTCGATCAACCACGCGAGCGTTTCCTGGGCATCCTCACGCCCGAAGGCGTATGGTTCGGCCGGGCGCTCCCGTCCGCCGAGCCTGAGTGGCGGCGATTCGTGAAGAAACCCTGCGACTTCTCCTCCGCCCTGCCCGCCCGTAACGCCCGCGCCGTCTGCAACCTGCTCGTTCGAGGCGGCGAATCCGTCGTCGATCCATGCTGCGGAACCGGCAGCCTCCTGATCCACGCCGCCGCACTTGGCGCCCGCGTCACCGGGTTCGACATCAACAGGAAAATGGCCGGGGCGACCAACACGAACCTCTTGCACTTCGGCTTCCCGAAGGCCGCCACACAGGCCGACGCCGCCGAGGTCTCCGGAGATTACGACCTTCTCATCACCAACATCCCTTACGGCAACATGTCCGCCGTGTCCCCCGAGAAAGCCATGAGCATCGTGACCAACATTGTCCGCCTCGCGCCGCGCGGAGCCGTCGTCGCCGGCGACGATATCTCGGGCCAGATCCGCGCCGCAGGCGTGAACGTCAAGACCATCACACTGCACAAGTTCAGCATGACCCGCTATGTCTTCGTATACGAGCGCACCTGAAGAAACAGGTTTTCCGCCCGGCCCCGGTGAAATCCGTTCGCGGGCCTGATCCGAATCCCGCGAGGAACCGAAAAGAACGGCCGGCCCCGTAACCAGCGCCGGCCGGGACATGACTCGTGCGCGGGCCGGTCAGCCCTTCGGCGCCGGCGCACTCTCCCCCTTCGGCTTCAGCAACTCGTCGATCTTTGCCTTCAGTACCTCGTACTCCGTGTAGTTCCCCCGATACACGATCTTCCCGTCTTTGTCCGCAATGATCAGTACGGGAATCCCCTGCACCCCATACCTGGCAGCCACCTGGCCGTTCGTATCCAGCACCGTCGTGTATTTCACACCGTTCTTCTCATTGTGCGTCTTCACCCGCGACAACGGCTCCTCGATGTCAACGTCAATCACGGCCACCTTGTTGCCGTACTCCTGCTGCACCTTGTTCAGATGCGGAATCTGCTTGTTGCACCAGCCGCACCAGGTCGCGCCCATCTTAAGCACGAACACCCTGTCCTTTCGGGCTTCGGCGGTCTTGACTAATCGGCCATTCACGCTTTTTAGCTGGAAGTCCACCACCTTGTCACCCACCTTGGGGCCCTCGGCCCCTGCCGCACACGCGGGCAGCACGAGCGCGAACAACGCCACCGCAAGCAAGAACCATCTTCTCGTATTCATCCTCTTCTCCTTATTATTGACTTCACGACTATGCACCACCATCGGCACCGGCACCGGCACCGGTCACGAACCGCAAGCCAATCTTCTCCTGTGGTTCCTCCTTCCGGCCATTCCTTCCCACACAATATACTACCACCCGTCCAGACCTCTTCCGCCGCTTTTTCCTCACTTTTCCGGCGCCGGGCCTTTGAAGCGCTCCAGCAACTTCACAAACTCGCTCAGGCTTTTCTCCCCGGCGAAACTGAGGTCACTCCGGGCCCTCCCGTCCGTGCCCACGAACACGATCATGGGAGGCCGGAACACGCCGAACCTCCTCCCCAGGGCCGGTTCCTTGTCTATGTCCACCTTGAACGCGGCCAGTCCTTTCGCCGCCTCGACCACCTCCGGTTTCGTGAACACCTTCTTGTCCAGCACCTTGCAGATCGCGCACCACTCCGCGTAGAAATCGATGACCACCGGTCTGCCCGCTGCGATCGCCTGCTCGACCTCCCGCGCCGTGGCCGGCTTGAACAGGTTCTCCACCTGTAGGCCCGTTGTCTGGCTGACCGAGAACCCGCCCATGCCGGACAGGAACAGATAGACCGCGTACAAGACGGCGACCACCCCGAGCAGCTTCTTGAGCCGGTCCCCGAACGTGCTCTCCCGCGTCAGCAGGTTGAACCCGCCGAGGAATATCGCTGCGGCCACGAGCAGCACGGAACAGCCGACTTGGTAAGCCGCGTCGCCAATCAGCGGGGCCAGAAAGAAGAACGCCGCCCACAACAGCACGAACCCCAACAGCTTCTTGAACCACTCCGTCCAGGCCCCTGCCTTGGGCAGGAGCCCCGTCGCTGTTCCGAACACGATCAGCGGGATCCCCATGCCCCACGCCAGCGCGAACAGCATCCAGAACCCGAGCCAGAGGTCGCCGCTGTTTGCGATGAAGATCAGCACGCCGGCGAGCGGAGCAGCCACGCACGGCCCGGCCACCAGACCGCTCACCGCACCCAGTCCCAACGTCGCCAGGATTCCCTTCTTCCCCGCGAGCAGGCTCTGGACGCGGCCGGCGAATCCGGTCGGCACTGCGAAATTCAGGCCGGCGAACATCACCACGGCCAGCCCCGCGAAGATGGCCGCCACGGGGACCAGCACCACCGGCCGCTGAAGGAATGTCGCCACGGCGCTCCCAAGCTTTGCCACGAGCAAGCCAAGAAATGCGTACACCACCGCCAGACCCATCACATAGACCAACGACGCGAACGCGGCGCTCGCAAGCCCCTTCTTCTTGCGCGCACCGATCACCGCCGCCGTGATCGGGATCATCGGATACACGCACGGTGTCAGGCTCATCGCAAGCCCGCCCAGGAAGGCCAGCACGATCCGGCCCACGAAAGTGACGAAACCCTCTCCCCCGCTCTCCCCCGAGTTCACTTCCGAAGCGCGGGCCGGTGCGGTCTCCTCCGCCGGAGGTCCGCCCACCCCTGCGGCCGTTACGAGCTCGAACCGAAAAGCCTCTTCGGCAGGGCGAAAACAGATTGTATCGGTGCACGACTGATGGTAAAGGCTCCCCACCACAACAATCGGGCTGCCCGGCTTCCCCGTCGCCACCAGCCGGGCGACGAGCCGGACCTGGCCGTGATAGATGTCAATCATCTTGTTCTTGTCTTCGGCCAGCAGATCGGGCACCCGCTCCGCCGCGGGGAACACGACTTCCTTGAGGCTGGCCCCTTCAAGCGTGGTCCACTCGAACCTGAGTTCGTCGCGGTACAGCTTGACGGTCTTGTCGAGCTTGAAATCAGTGATGATCTCAAATACCTGGCCGGCAGCCACAGACCGCTGCGAAACGGAAATCTCCGGCTTCGGCGGGCGGGCCGCCGTGTCTCCGCCGAGGTCCAGCCCCGCCTCTGCGCCCGAGCAAACAGCGGCAGCACACAGAAAGACCCATAACGCGTTCAGCCGGACTGCCTTCTGAAAGAATGCCATCCTTGCCTCCGTCATCCAGGTGACGCCGGTAACAATCCCTTCCTACACAAATTATACCTGAATCGGCGGCGCAGAAACAGGCCGGCGTTCGGGCCGGTCCCGCCCATGGCAACAGCCCGGTTGCAGAGTGTGGCACGGGGGATCTTGCCCGCGGAATTCCGCTTGCAAGCGGCGGCCGAATCTGATAACTTGTCGCCTCAATGACACAGACACGAGAAATCCTCGACGCCGAGTCCGTCAAGCGAGCCGTCATTCGGATCGCGCAGCAGATCGTCGAAGAAAACGGCGGCGCCGGGAACCTCGTGATCGTCGGGCTCCACACCCACGGCGTCTTCCTCGCACAGCGCCTTGCCGCCGCCATCAACCAGGCGGAAGGCACGAACGTGCCGGTCGGCACCATGGACATAACC
>CAYXNI010000119.1:0-7380 GCA_964466285.1 uncultured Planctomycetota bacterium
CGCCCCTACAGATTGTACGCACGAACCTCGCGCGAGCCCACATCGCAAATGCCTCATGACTGCATTGCCGCTTGCCGCGCACCGGCGGGCACTGTAAGATAAGAGCCTGACGGGGGAAGGCGGAGGTACAAGATGCTGAGGATATTGCCGCTGGCGGAGGCGGAGTCTGCAGTCGCCGCCGTGATGAACCGGATGGAGATATTCGAGCGGGAATCGTCGGCCCGCGCGGGCGAGGTGACCCGCAAGGTGTTCGGCGAGGGGCTCACCCCCGTCCAGGTGGTCGAGCGGATCGTGAACGACGTCCGGCGACGCGGCGACGATGCCGTGATCGAGTATACGCTCAAGCTGGATGGCGTGATCCTGACACCTGACATGTTCCGCGTCAACCCCAAGACCGCCCTCATGGCGGAGCTTCAGGATACGGACGAGTTCCTGCGGGCGGTGAAGTTCGCCGCCGAGAACGTGCGGGAGTATCAGAAGACCTTGCTGTCGAAGGACGCCGCGGGGGTGTCGAGCCCGGGCCGGAAGCTTTGGCGGAAGCTCACGCCCGTGCGCTCGGCCGCGTGCTACGTGCCCGGGGGTCTTGCTCCGTATCCGTCAACCGTGATTATGTCCGCGGTTCCGGCGCAGGTCGCGGGGGTCGAGCGGATCGCGGTGATTTCGCCTCCGCGAAAGGGCGATGATATCGATTCGCGGGTGATGGCGACGTGCAACGTGCTGGGCATCGATGAGGTGTACCGGATCGGCGGGGTGCAGGCGATCGCGGCGCTGGCCTTCGGGACGCAGACGGTCCCGAAGGTGGACAAGATCGTGGGCCCGGGGAACCTGTTTGTGATGCTGGCGAAGCGGGCGGTCTACGGCCACGTCGACATCGACATGTTCGCCGGGCCGAGCGAAATCCTGGTCATCGCGGACGGGAAGGCGAATCCGGCGTACGTGGCGGCCGACCTGCTTTCGCAGGCGGAGCACGACGAGATGGCCTCGGCGATGCTGGTGACGGACTCGCGCGAGCTGGCCGAGCGCGTGGCGGCCGAGGTCGAGAAGCAGCTTCCCGGGCTCAGCCGCCACCAGGTGGCCCGCGCGGCGATCGAGCGCTTCGGCCTGGCCCTCATCGTGCCGGACATGGCCGCGGCGGTCAAGCTGGCAAACGACATCGCGCCCGAGCACCTCGAGGTGATGTGCGAGGACGCGGACGACGTGGCGTCAAAGATCGACCGGGCCGGCGCTGTGTTCGTGGGCAAGTGGACGCCCGAGGCGGTCGGCGACTATGTGGCCGGCTCGTCGCACATCCTGCCCACGGGCGGCACGGCGCGCTTCTTCTCCGGCCTGTCCGCCAACACCTTCCTGCGGGCGACGTCCTTTGTGAAATACGACCGCAGCGAGTTGGCCAAGGCTCAGCAGGCGATCGCGACACTGGCAACGGCCGAGGGCCACGACGCGCACCTGAAGAGCGCTCAAATGAGAAAATGACGGATGTCGAATGACGAATGTCTAATCAATGACGAAGCACGAATGACGAACACCTGACGATGAATAGCAGCAACCGGTCTCACACCGCCGGTTGAGCGATCCGGGTTCGGGTTCGTCATTCGTCATTTGTCATGAGTCACTTGGCGGCCGGCTGAATCCAAACTGAGGCGGGAAGGGAAGAGATGGCGTATTTTCGCGACAACGTGGAGCGGATGGCGGGCTACTCGCCCGGCGAACAGCCGCAGGACAAGAAGTACGTCAAGCTGAACACGAACGAGAACCCGTATCCGCCGTCGCCGAAGGTGCTCGAGGCGATCCGGTCGGCGGCGAACGCTGACCTGCGGCTGTATCCGGACCCGATGGCGACGCGGCTGCGCGAGAAGCTCGGCAAGGTCTACGGCTTCTCGCCCGATGAGATCATCGCCGGGCAGGGCGGCGACGATATCCTTAACCTGATCGTGCGCGCCGCGGCCGGCAAGGGCGACAAGGTCGCCTCCATTTATCCCTCGTATACCTTATATGATACGCTCGCAGAGCTGCAGGAGGCCGAGTTCGTCCGCGTCGAGAATGTTGAGGATCTGGCGAGCGTCGGGGCCAAGGTGACCTTCGTCTGCAACCCGAACGCGCCGACCGGCGTGTGGACCGAGATGCCGGCGCTTGACAAGCTTGCGTCGAAGCTGGACGGGCTGCTCGTCATCGACGAGGCGTACGCCGAGTTCGCCGAGGACACCTGCCTGCCGCTCGTCCGGAGGCACCCGAACGTGGTCGTGCCGCGGACGCTGTCGAAGTCGTTCTCGCTCGCCGGGATGCGGCTCGGCTACGGCATCGCGCAGAAGCACATCATCGAGCAGCTCATCAAGGTGAAGGAGTCATACAACCTCGACCGGATCAGCCTGGCCGCCGCGGAGGCGGCGCTGGACGATCTCGACCACGTCCGGGAGAACGTGCGGCGGGTGATCGCGACGCGCGAGCGGCTGAAAAAGGCGCTCAGGGCGATGGGGCTGTTCTTCTATCCTTCGCGCTCCAATTTCGTCTTCGTCCGGGTCAACACCGCCCTGGCCGTGAAGGAGGAGTTGATGCGGCGAGGCGTCCTTGTCCGCCACTTCAACACGCCCGGCCTCAGGGACTACCTCCGCGTCACTGTCGGCACCGATGACGAGATCGGCCGGTTCTTGGCCGAGCTGAAGAGTATCGTGTGAAACGCGGCCCGGTGCGGCCGACAGTGGGGATACGTGCACGTCGCCGTGCAGTTCAGTGCCACAACAGCGGCTGCGCGTGCCCGTACGCGATCCAGACCTCGGCCGCGCTGATTCCGATGAAGTAGCCGGGCGCTCGTCACACCACGAATAGAGCGAGCGTCTCCGCCGAAGCGGCTGACCTCTTGCGCGCTCGCGGTCGTCATCGTCATCGACGCGCGGGCGCTGCTCACACGTACAGTTCTGGGCGCCGTCCGCGGAACCACGGGTTGTCGTTCCGCTTGACGAGGATTTCTTCGGGATGCACGTCGGCGCAGATGACGCCTTCGGCGTCCCAGAGTTCGGCGAGCAGGTTGCCGTCTGGTCCGGTGATGTTGCTGCCGCCGCGGCAGGTGTGATCGGCCTCGTCCTTGCCGCAGCAGCAGGAGGCGGCGATGATCATGGAGTTCTGCCAGGCGAGGCGTTGTACTTCCTCGTGGCCTCGGCTGCCGCGGTTGTTCATCCAGAAGAGCATTATGTCGGGCCGCTCTTTGAGCGCCTCCGCGGCAAGTTCGAGCGCGCGGCTGCGGTTGGCCTCGACCTGGCCGGGCCGGACTTCGTGCTGGATGACGGGGATTCGGACGGCCATGTGTTCTCCTCCGGGATGTCTTGCCTGAACGCGACGTTACCTTCCGCCTCTCAGCAGAGCTTCCTCATCACCGCGCTCCGCCGCCCACTGGAACGAGGTGCAGACCACGCAGCTCACGGCCGCGCAGTCGTCCGCGCGCTGGTCACTCCCCTCGTTTCTCAGGAAGCTTCGACTGTTTGGCGCGGGGGCCTTCGTCGGGACCGGTGGGGAGGACGACCTCGAAGTCGTCACCCTTCACGCGATTGAGTTCGTCCAAGCCCTTGATGCGGGCGTCGGGGACGACGGAGATGCGCCAGTCGAGGCCGTTGTCGGCGACAAACATTCCGTACTTCTTCAGCCCCTTGAGGACGGCCTGCGTGTGCGGCGAGAAGGGGGTGATGTCGAAGTCCTGCCGCAGGCGGATTCGCTCGCCCATCCGCGGCGTGTTCGGGTCCTTGATGCGGCTGGCGAAGTGCGTGGCCGGGTAGACGTACTCGCGGCTGGTCCGGCGGACGGTGACGCGGAGCGCGTGCTCGACCATGCCGCGCTCGCATTCGTCGAAGCGGACGACGGCTGGGAAGATGGGCAGGCCGGCGGCGTCGGCGGACGTCCAACCGTCGGGCCGGAGCCTGTTCGTCTTGAGGTCGAAGATGGAGACCTGCGCAGCCTGCCAGCCGGCGGGGGTTTTGTAGCCCTGGTAGAGTTCGTAGAGCATGCGGTTGACGGGGTCGACCACGAGGACGTGGCGGTCGCCTTCGCCGGTGCGCTGGAGTTCTTCGAGCGATCCTTTGGCCGACAGCGGCCAGCCTTCGATGGGGGCGTTGTCGGGGACGGGGATGTCGCCCTTGTCGGATTCGCCCGGATAGGCGGTGATCTTGACCGGGACGCGCTTCTGGCCGGGCGGGACGATGATGAAGCTCATGTCGAGGTTGTACCAGAGCGGGCGGCTGGCCCCGATGGACGCGATGATGTTCTTGGAGTTGGGGTGGAGCGGGCGCTCCGAGATGTCTTCGTTCCACGGGTTATCGGGCGGGAAGACCTGGAGCGCGGCGAGGATGCGGTCGGCTTCGGGAGTGTTGAAGAGGACGGGCTTGGTGATGGCGGGCATGTCGGGGCGCGGCCGACCGCTGGAGTGGGGCGAGTTTATGGCTTCCTGGGAGAACGCTGCACTTGACAGCGAGAGCAGGAATGCGACGGTTTTCAATCCACATTTCCTCCGCCAGTTCACCTGGGTGCATGTCAAAGAAGTGGAACCCTGCTGACGTGACGAGGGACTTGTGATGTGGCTCCGCGATGTGTCGAAGGCGTCTCGCCTTCGTGTCCCGAGGCCGTCTCGGCCTCGGAAACGAAGTAATCGCGGGCAAGATGCCCGCGACACCATTCTGGCCCACGACTTTTCCAGTTTTTTTGACATGCACCTGTTCACCTGCTGCGGTCAATCAGAGACGAGCTCGGCGCGGAGCACGTCGATGAGAGGAACCTTGCCCTCGGGCGCCAGGAGTGCTTCGCCGACGGGGCGGCCGGTGATGCGCAGGCGGAGGCCAAGGAAGGGGCCAAGCTGGACCTGGCTGCTCTTGACGAGGGCGAGGATGCGGCCGCCGCTTGTGATCTTGTGTGTGGCGCCGGTGTCCTCGAGGCCGGGGCCGATGGGCCTTATCCAGCCGTCGAAGGTGCGTTCGCTCTTGCGGTGTTCTTCGTCGGCGCGGCGGGCCAGCTCGGCGTCTTCGGCGAGTTTCAGTGCGTGCTGATGGGCGGCGCGGAGTTCGGCGGCGGTTGCGGGCGAGCCGAGCTCGGCGGTCAGTTTGTCGAGGTCGATGCCCGGGAGCGGCGGCGGCGGGGCGGCCTTGGCGGCGGCGGCCTGGATGTCTTGCAGGGCCTGGATGAGGGCGATGCGAGCGGCGACGCGGGCCTGAAGCTCGGAGTCCTTTAGCGGCGCGGCCTGGTAAAGTTCGAGCGGCCCGGCGAGGTCGCGCTCTGCGGCTGGCCTGGCGAGCTCGGCGGCCAGGGTCCTGTCGAGATCGGCGACGTGCCGGGCTTCGAGGGCCTTCCGGGCTTCCTCGGCTTCCTTGCGTTCGGCCTCGGCACGGGCCTCTTCGAGCTTGCGGGCGATCTCGGCCTGGCGCTTCTCCTCATCGGCTTTCTCGCGGGCGATCTGCTGGCGCCACGGTTCGACTTCGGCCTCGGCCATCCTCTTGACGTGGCCGGCGATGATCCAGGCGCGGGTGCCTTCGGGCGGTGCGATCTTGAGCCAGTCGCCCTCGCTGCCCTTGATCTTGACGAGGGTCCCCTTGGCCAGTTGGTTGACCTCTTCGGCGTTGATTTCGGGGCGGACGCGGACGTTGACGCGGTCGGCGTTGACGGTGCCGAGCGGCCCGGCGACGATGACGAGGCGGGCGAAGATCCAGACGTCGGCGGACTCGGGCGGGACGATGCGCAACCACTGGCCGTCTTCGGCGACGTCGAGGACGCGGACGAGGGTGTTCTTGTCGAGTGTGCCCATCTCGCGGTAGGTTATGTGTGGGCCGGAGTGGATGCGGACGTTGTGGCCGGTGACGGCGGCAGGAAAGGAGGACTCGGCCGCGTGCGCGGCCGATGTTGCGATAAGCGCAACTGCGAGAAAGGCGATTATCCGGCGCTTGGACACAGGACGTCTCCTTATGGGTCGCGTGGCATCTATCGCTCTTCACGAATTCGGCAATTCATGAAGTACGTCAAGGTCTCCGATTCTGGTGGCCGAGGGGAGACTCGAACTCCCAATTCCCTTACGGGACAACGAATTTTAAGTCCGTCGTGTATGCCAATTCCACCACTCGGCCGCAGAAGCCGCGCTGTCATGCGTGCTATTGTAGCCGCGGGCGGGGGCGGGTCAACTGGGATAATGGATAATGGACTATGGACCGTGGACTTGAGAACGAAGAGGCGGGTGGGCGCGCATGGGAGCATGGGCGGGTGGGCGTGCGGTGATGACGATGAAGAAGCGTCTCGAAGGTGAGACCGCGACGACGAGTACGAGTACGATGAAGAGGAGGATGAGGAAGAGGGGGATGAGGACGGAGAGGGGGGATTATCCGAGGTCGACGGTCATGCCGGGTTGCGCGGTGGTGACGTGGTTGTAGCCGCGCTGGGCGAGGGCGGCGTTGATGGCGGCGGTGGCCGCCTCTTCGCCGTGAATGAGGAAGATGCGAGTGTCCGGCGATGCGACGGCGTCAACGTAGGCCAGGATGCCATCGTGGTCGGCGTGAGCCGAGAAGCCGTTGAGGGTGGCGATCTCGCAGCGGACTGGGTACATCTGGCCGAAGATCTTGACACTGGGGCGGCGCTCAACGAGCCTGCGGCCGAGGGTGTTCTGGGCCATGAAGCCGACGATCGCGACGGCGTTGCGGGGCTTGGTGACGGTGTTCTTGAGGTGGTGAAGGATGCGGCCGGCTTCGCACATGCCGGAGGCGCTGATGATGATGGCGGGCCTGCGGCGCTGGTTCAGGGCCTTGGATTCGGCGAGCGACTTGACGTAGTGTATCGAGCTGTGGGTGAAGACGGGGCCTTCTATCTCGACGAAGTCGGCGGTGGCCTGGTCGTAGCACTCGGGGTGCATGCGGAAGATGTCGGTGGCGTTGACGGAGAGGGGGCTGTCGACGAAGACGGGGACGCTCGGGATGCGGTTTTCGGCGAAGAGTTGATGGAGATAGTAGAGCAGGTTCTGGGTGCGGCCGACGCTGAAGGCGGGGATGATGAGTTTCCCGCTGCGCTGGACCACGCGGCTGACGAGGTCGGCGAGCTCGGCCTTCATGTCTTCGGGCCGGTCGTGGCGCCGGCCGCCGTAGGTGGTCTCGATGAGCAGGGCATCGAGCTTGCGGCCGGTGCCGTTGAGGACGGGCTGCGGGTCGCGGAGGATGGGCATTTCCTTGCGGCCGAGGTCGCAGGCGTAGCCGATGGTGAAGGCTTTGGCGTCGTGGTTGATGTCGAGGCGGACAAGGGCACTGCCGAGGATGTGGCCGGCGTCGTAGTACGTGGCGGTCACGTCCGGCAGCGGGAGGAACCGGCGGCCGTAGTCGATGGAGACGAAGTGCCGGAGCACGCGCGTGGCGTCGGAGATGGTGTAGAGCGGCG